>CAZAXO010000196.1:0-4405 GCA_964489085.1 uncultured Candidatus Bathyarchaeia archaeon | reverse complement strand
GTGGGACCCAAACCCCAATTTACCAGTAAAAAAGTGAAGTATATGCAAATTCTTTGTCGATAAACAAAAAGTATATTGTCTACCCTCTATTTGATATGAATGATTTTATTGTTCGATTAGTAGTGCGTGTTTTTGATAGTTAGTGTTTCAGAACTGGCCCAAAGGGACAGCTTGGGTCGGCTGCTAGCCAGTCGCCGTTAACTACGAACGCAGTATAACGGCATCCCCCACAGATAAAGTTGTACGAGCAGCTCCCGCAAGCACCTTTAAGTTCATCTCTACATCGTATATAGTTGAGCAAATCGTTGCTGACCCAGAGATCCTCTAAATCATCTTCGAGGAGATCACCGAGTTTAATAGGTGCAGGCACGCAGGGAAGAAGGTCACCACTCGCCGTTAGACCAGCATACGTTATTCCGGCGGAACACCCCCCAAATCCCGCAGCATATTTCCGTACGATCTCCACGATTCCTGCACCAAACTTTTTCCGCCACATCCTGCTGTAACCTGATAATGCTTCGCTCACAGTGAACACCGTGCCCTTCGACCGCTCAAAACCGAGTCTACCATAGTAGGTCATCCCACGAGAATAACATTGGATACCACTATCATGAAGAACATCATCATAAAACTTCTTATAAATATACTCAAGGGCATTGATCTTCTGTTCTCTCGTAACATCCAGGCTGATAACGTTTTTACCTCTCCCTGCAGGGATAAGTCGATTCAAATAGAACCTGTTCACACCCAGTTTTTCCGCCAGCTCGATCGTGCCTTGAAGCTCGTTAACATTCTTCGCATGAAGCGTCATTGTCACGCATATCTCATCAAACCCTTCTTCGACGCAGTTCTTGATGCCTTCTATCGTTGCTTTGAATGCTCCTGGAGTATTCCTCAGAAAGTCGTGAGTTTCAGCTCTACAGCCATCCAGACCAATCTCAACTCGTCTGACTCCTGATGTCTTCAGATTCTCAACCACCTGTTTATTCATCAATATACCGTTTGAGGCGATAGTACAGAAAATTCCAGCATCATCAGCCCGTCTAATAGCGTCGAAAACATCTGAACGAACAAGTGGTTCACCACCAGAAAAGGTAAGTATCGAGATTCCCGCAGTCGCCATCTTATCAATTACTTTGAAGGCTTCTTCTGTTGCGAGCTCCCTCTGTTCTGCTTCCCCCGAGTTCTGGTGGCAATGAATGCAATTGAGGTTACAGCGGTTCGTGTAATTCCAGACGATAACAACGGGAACAGCGGTCGGCTGCGGCGTCCTCAAGCCGAAATGACTTATTCCTCTGATAACATTCAGCATACTCTTATGTACTAATGGGTCAGTCATCAGATTCTTTACCTCTTCCTCATTCAGTTTAGTCTTGCTGAAAACATGCTTGATAAGGAGGCGAGTAAAAAGAAAAACAGTCAAGCATCCTATACAGTCAGGTTTATCACCGGTGAGGTAAGCGTCTAAAACAGAGGAGAAACGGGGGTGACCGCATCTTTCACATCTTTTAGCGAGAGTTCTGGCAATCGCTTTCCAGAAGAGATTGAATCTAGAAGCGAATTTAAAATCTTTCTGAGACATTTCACACTTATATCTTCAATCGACACTATATAACTGCTACGCGCGAATGAGATTATTTTTACTTGCAAACTTAATCTGATATGACTAACTGCTGGCGCGCGTAGTGCGCTATCTATCTTATTTATAGTAAGGATACTATTATTCAAGGGAAGGTAAAATGACTATATCTTCAAGTAATGGATCTCTTGTATGGTTATTCGGGTTAATATTTCTTCTTAGTTTGCCACTCTATTATCTGATTACCCAACATGGTATTGTTGTTGGCTATTTTCCTGCACTGGTACCGTTGCTAGTAGCTTTGATTTTTACTTTTTTGCAAGACGGGAGCAAAGAGTGTATCAATCTATTGAAGAGATATTCGGTCAAGATTCCAAATTATTTTTGGTATATTCCGACAATTCTTCTTGCGCCTGCGATATTACTTTTAGCGGATCGGCTGCTAGCAATCTTTAGAGATGTTCCTGCACCTGTTCTTATTGTTGAGTTATTTGGAGTTCCCTTGCCTGTTTTGTTTATTCTATTTTTGATCGCGGGTTCAACGGAGGAGATTGCATGGATGGGATATATATTTGACCGCATAGAAGATAAATGGAAGACTGTTGGAGCCACGTTAATTCTGGCAATAATTTGGGTAGCGTGGCATGTTCCTGGTCAGTATCTTCTAGGGGCGATCTATATTACAATTGTTGGAAATAGCGATATTTATGATTGGAAACCGTTTTCTTATAGTATGGATCTATAAAAACACAGGAAAGAGTGTATTTCCTTCTTCTTTATTTCATGCGATGGGGAACTTAACCATGTTCGTGGCGTCACTAAGCGTCTTAGATATAGAGGCAGTAGGGTTTTTAGGATATTTTATTTTGGATTCTGTAACGATCATTACCGTTGTAATCGTGATATTTCTATGGGGTCCCGAATTGAATAAGTTCAGATATCATAGGTAAAAAATACGGAGCTAGCTAGCTTAACCCAAGCGTTATTATGGCTTAGTACACCAGAGGGGCCATCAAATAGCTAGCCAGGCAAAGTCTCTTTTCTTTCATTGTTTTTGATGTTGATTTACCGATAATTTTGGTAGGGAGCTTTCGATACAGGGATGACATGTCTTAAAACTTTTAATACCAAACTTATGAGAAACTCTAACGCTGGAAGAATTTTATATGAAGTTATTTTAACACTTTTTATATCGAATAGATCCAGCATTGCTTCTTCCACCTCGTATAATGTGGAATCAAAATCTACATATACCCTGTCTCCTATACGATTATGTCCTTTTCCTATCTTACAACATCTTGCTATACCCTTAATCCCCTTTTTTTTCTTAATGTGTAGAGGACATATATCGACTAATATCGGTTTTTTTTTGTAGAGAGCTTGAAAGATCTTTACTGATGGGTCACAGCCAATAAGAGCAATATTCTCTGCTCCTATTGATGAGATATCAGGTTTATCTACAAGGAAGAGGAGGTTTTTCGAATCTTTTATTCCAGATGTGTTACAGGTTAACATCACGAATTGTTTGCTACTTGCCGTTGCAAGCTTATTAAAATCTATTATGTTAGGGATAATCTTTATCGGTTTTTGTATTCTTCCAGAATCTAAAGCTCTTTCAACCAATTCTAAAAGTTTTGGAGGATAAGGTGGAGCAAAATCATATACGATAAGAGGTATAGATTTTTCGTTTTTTATGAATGATAGGTGATCATACTTTCCGTGGACAACAACTGTTTCTTGTTCCACTGTTTCTGCTATTCTTGCCATAGAGTTGGCATTATTCACATCAATTGTGGGGTTACTGATAAACGCTGTATCTTTAGGAAGAGAAATTATTTCAATTTTTTTTATTCTTTCCAAAATGTTAGTATCAAATAAAGATTTGATATTTTTTTTGTTAAAAATTTGAGTTTGCTGTCTATTCTCTCCTATCTTGTTTTTTTGTATCTTTACTATGGCACAATGAGTATCATTCAGTAAAATTATATAATCAGTATTGAAATATACGATCTTTCCTATACTGTTTTTTGTAATATTTTCTTTAGATAATAAAAATGAGACTTTTTTAAAACATATACTACTGCAATGAGGAGGTAACAATTTCAGCAAGCCCATTCGTTTCTTTAGTTGTATATTGGAAATGACTATTAATTACTTTCTTAGTAATAATACTTTGAGTTTATTAGCTAGCTTAGTTATTAAATAGATGAGATAAAAACCGTTTAAATGCCTTAACTTTCTTTAACCATTTAATTTGTATTTGCGCGTTTCTCATTTTTTATCGGATTTGTGAACTCTTTAGGTTTTCTTGGCATTATTATTGAATTAACGATAGTCGTGGTTTTCTTCTTTATTATGGTTAAATCTTCACAATTTGGACGACCTCTGATATCCCCCAATTTACCCTTAGTACTTCCGGATTTCCATCCATGGAATTCTCCAATTATATACCATTCATCCTTAATATCAAAGGCAAGGTGTGAGAAAAATTGTCGTATATACTTCCCCGCAGGAACAGCTTCCAGTACTCCGATATGAGCCCCTGCATAGGTGATAAAAATCAACGCATTCTTTCCCGATATTTTTTTGGTATTTAACTTCACTTCACCACGTTTTCTATACTCGTTTCCCTTTGTGAGGATGAATTTCATCACAAGTGGTGGAGGGAGAGAATGAATAACTGGAGTTCCAAAACAGACTAGATCATAATCATAAAGATCCTCATTAAAAGCTTCTGAAACCTTCTTGACAAACGCCTTTAGACCCCCCTCCCTGACTCCTTTCTCAATAGCCCAGGCGACTTTCTCAGTGTTACCCGTCATAGAG
>CAZAXO010000195.1:0-4422 GCA_964489085.1 uncultured Candidatus Bathyarchaeia archaeon | reverse complement strand
GTTCTGTCTTTACCTGTTGGTGTATGATCTTTTGTAGCAATTACTAAAAACCTTGTGTAATTATGCGGGTACGCTTCTATACCTTTAGCTAAAATCTGCATATTATAGAATTGAGCAGCGAGTTCTGTTCCTATAGCAGCAGCATGAGATAATTTAGAGACGCGTTTAACAGCAGCAGCTGTACTACTTGATTCAACAAGCTTTATTTTGGGAAAATTTTCTTCAAGATACGGCCTACATTGCGATAGTGCTTGTGGATGAGACATTACTGTTTTAATATTATTGAAAGTAACTTCTCTAGGTACTAGAAGATTATGGCGGATCTTCTCTTCAACTTCACCATATACCATACAACTAGATTCGAGTAATAAATCTAAGACTATGTTTACAGAACCTTCAATTGAATTCTCAACTGGTACAACACCAAACTCGGCTTCACCACTTGATACAGATCGAAATATTTCTTTTATACTATTTTTATCTATATACACAGCTGGTTCAATATCAAAAAACGAATGAGCGGCTTGTTCACAGAACGTCCCCTTTGGACCAAGATAGACAACAGGTAAAGCATCTCCTTGCACTTGCCGACATAAAGCAATAATATGCTGAAAAAGATGTGTTATCTCTGATCGCTCTAATCCTGCTTTTTGAGCTAATTTCTTAACTTTATCTAATACTTGAATTTCTCTTTGAGGATCATAAATTACTGCATTGTCTTTAGTTTTTAAACGACCAATTTTTTCAGCTGTTTCAAATCGAGCAGTTAATGATGCAATAATCTGTTCATCGATATCGTTTATTCGGTTTCGTAGGTCTTTTATCTCTTTCAATTGCGTTAATTCACCCACATAATTAAGCTAGGTAGCTAGCTGCTATTAATTATCTTAAAAACGAAATTTATTTTCGTTTTAATTCAATCCATTTCGTATCAAGATGTGCCATACCTTCCCAGCCTCTATCCATGAACAAAGCATCGACAGTAACAATGGCTGCCATAGCCTCTATAACAGCATAAATTCTCCCCACTAATGTAGCGTCCCGCCGTGTTATTGGACTTAAATTTTCTTCTTTCATTGTTTTCATATTAATAGATGGTTGTGTCACAGAGACAGTCGGAGTTGGTTTTATCGCCAATCTAGCGATAATATCTTCACCTGTGGTTATGCCTCCCAATACACCACCCGCATTATTTGTTCTAAACCGAACTTTTTTGTTATCGAGATATGGATGATCATTGAATTCAGAACCTTTCATAGCACTACATTTGAATCCTGCACCGAATTCAATACCTTTTATAGCACCTATACTCATTAATCCATGAGACAGCATCGCTTGAAATTTATCAAAAACAGGTTCTCCTAAACCAGCGGGTATGTTATGAATGATAAGCTCTATAACACCTCCCCCTGTATCCCCTTCTTTCTTTATTGTAAGAATTTTTTCTTCCATTTTCTTTGCTGCTTCAAGATCAGGACAGTTTATTTCATTCTTTCTATAATTATTCGTTATATCTTTAAAACGCATATCTCGAGCTTTTATACCCATACATTCTTTTGTATATGCAAGCACAGTAACATTTTCTCTTTTAAGAAGAATCTTCGCTATTGCACCTGCAGCAACTCTACTTACAGTCTCTCTTCCTGAAGCTCTTCCTGCTCCACACCAATCAGCAGCTTCACCATATTTAAGAAAGAATGTATATTCTGCATGACCAGGTCTAACGAGATCTTTGTAATCATGATATTGATTAATATGCACTTTTTTAGTATCGATATTATAGATGATCATACCAATAGGAGCACCAGTTGTTACCTTATCTTGCCCTAAACCTGCAAATATATGAACTTGATCAGTTTCTTTTCTTGGTGAATTAAGCTTACCAACTCCGGGACGTCTTTTATCCATCTCTTTCTGAACCATCCTATCAGTAAGCGTAAGTCCTGGTGGAACACCATCTACAATAACAGCTAATCCACTTCCCTTTCCTATTCCATATGATTCTCCGCATGATGTTACTCTAAAAATTCTGCCAAATGTATTTCCTAATATTTCAATCCACCTCTATACTCATCTTGGCTCCTAAACTCTTCATAATGTTAACGTAATTAGGAAATGTAACCTTAATAGCTTCAGCGGTGTCAATCTCGGTTATTCCCTTAGCGACTAGTCCTGCAAGACTTAGAGCCATAACAATACGATGATCATTATACCCTTTTAATTTTGTTCCTTGCAGTTTACTTTGCTCAACAATGATACCATCATCAGTTTCCGAGATTACCGCTTTCATTTTAGATAACTCTTTTGTCATAACTTGTATTCTATCAGTTTCTTTTATTCTTGCATGAGCTACGTTTTTAAGGATCGTTCTTCCTTTTGCATGACATCCCAGTACAGCCATTGCAGGTAACGCATCAGGAGTGTTATTAAGATCTAATTCACAACCTTCTAGATTTGACTTTTTAATTGTTATTTCCTTCTCACCAATGTGGACATTTGATTTCATTTTAATCAGATATTGTAGTACTTCCTTATCAGCTTGAACATCATTTAAATCAAGATCCTTGATAACTACTTCTCTACCAAGCATTGCGGCTGCTATCAGCAAGAATGTTGCTGAACTCCAATCTGAAGGAATACTTTTCTCAAAAGACGTATATTTCTGGTTTCCAAATATTTTGATAGTATCAAAATCATTATTTTGATATCGTATGCCTAGCTTATCTAACCATTGTAAAGTCATTTGAATATACGGTACTTCACATAAATTTAGAATCTTTATCTCAGTATCGTTACTTACTAACGGACAAGTTATCAGAAGACTTGAAAGAAATTGTGAACTACTACAATATAACGTTGTTTTCCCACCAATCATTTTTCCACGAATTTCTATTGGTGGAAAACCATTTTTATTAACAGAGAGAGCCATCGCTCCAAGATTATTTAAGGCGGTTAAAAGAGGGTGAATCGGTCGTTTTCTTATTGATTCATCTCCATCAATTATGATTTTTTTAGATGTAAGAGCAGCAACAGACGTGATAAGATTTGTTGTTGTTCCTGAATTAAGAGTGTTAATTTTGTTCTCTTTCACATCTGGAGATCCATTAAAACCAGTTATCTCAAATTCTCCCTCAGCTTTCTTCTTAATTTCTGCACCTAATGCTTTGCAAGCATTTATAGTAGCTTTTGTATCCTCTGATTCAAGTACGTTATTTAATCTGGATGTTCCTTCCGCGAGTGAAGCAAAGATGAAACCCCGTATAGTATGAGATTTCGAGCTGGGAACTTTCGCTTCTCCAATTAATCTCTCAGTTTTTTCAATAAATAACTTCATCCTTAGAATATTCCTTATATTAACTCTAAAGTTTTAAATATATTATTAGTTTATTGTTTCATTTCCTAATAGAGCTTGTAATGCTGCTTTCTTCATATCTTCTATTGGTGGGGATAATCCTGTCCATATTTTGAAAGCTTCACCTCCTTGGTGAAGTAACATATCTAAACCGCTAATAGTCGGAGCTCCTATCATCTCAGCGTCTTTCAGTAGTCTCGTTTTTAGGGGATTATATACAACATCAAATACAATCATTTTTGAGTGAAGCAATTGCTGAGGAACAGGACTCTTATTTGAGTAAGGATGCATACCAATACTAGTCGTGTTTACCAATAAACGACACTTATCTAAGGTATCTTCAAGAGATTTTTTATTAAGGGGTAGAGCTTGAATAGATATGTTATGAGTTACATCCAACGAATTTAATACATTCTCCACTAATGTCTCTGCTTTCTTCAAAGTTCTGTTGAATATAGTGATAGAAGAGGCTCGAGAAGCAACTTCATATACTATCGCAGTAGCTGCACCACCTGCTCCTAATATTGCTACCTGTTGATCCTGTAATGTGCCTTCTCCTACCGCTTTAACAAATCCTATACCGTCAGTATTGAAGCCGATGAGTCTATCATTTGAAGAGAGAACTGTGTTAACAGCGCCTATTCGATTTGCTGATGCATCTATTATATCTATGAACTTTATTATTGTCTTTTTATAAGGTATCGTTACATTGAATCCTTTTATTCCTAATGCTTTACATCCACACACTACGTTTTCCAAAGAGTCCTCTTCAATAGTGAATGCTATGTAAATAGAGTTAAGATTATACGATTGGAATGCCGTATTTTGCATTTGTGGACTTACTGAATGCATAATTGGGTTGCCTAACAAGCAATATAATTGTGTATGACTATTTATGAAGGTAACCTTATTCTTTTTCATAGTTTTAAACCTAGAAGATGATATGCCTGAATCATTTGTTCAACAGTTAATTGGCCAGGAGCTACCTCTATACCGCTTTTTGGAGATGCATAGGGAAATGGTGCTCCAAATAGAGGCGAAAAAACCCTAGATAACACGCCTAAAGTGCC
>CAZAXO010000194.1:0-4426 GCA_964489085.1 uncultured Candidatus Bathyarchaeia archaeon | reverse complement strand
CCCTAAGGTGTAACATTATCAGTAGATTATATTTGATCTTGATTAGATCTCTAGTATCTAATTCTTTTTAGCTAGCTATTAAGTTTAAAGAAATTCCTTCCAATATTGTACACTAGTTTGCAAGTCTTTAATAACTTGAGATTCTTTCATTTCAAATGGATGTATAACTTCGAGTATGAATAGACATTCCTTTGCTTCAGAGGCTTCTACTGCTTCTATTACTTGGGATGGTTTAATGATGCCCATTTGATTATATTTCTTAGTAAAGGGCCAATGTCTATCTCCTTTTCCATCTGTTTGTTGTAGATGGATAACAGGCGATTCATGAGCTAATTGTTTAAGCCAAAAATAGGTATCTAACTCATTAGGGGATGTTACATCCCACGGGCACTGATGACCTGTGTCAATACATAATTTAATTGGAATATGAGCGTACTTGTTTGCTTCTTTTAAAAGGAGTTTAGCTTCAGAGGTGGTGCAGGGGGGCTCCCTTCTTATTGGCATTGGCTCCCAAAGAAAAAATTGCTGCCCCTTTAAATGTGCAATCTTAGTTAAATATGAAAGAGCATACACCAAATTCTTTTCTAGATATCCTCGTTTTTCCTCATTCTTCATATCATTACAGCTTAATGCGCCTATATGACCGCCGCATCCTTTTGTATTGAGTTGAGCTGCAAGTTCGATAGCTTTCTCATACCATTGGATACCATCTATCCTCATTGACTGATAGGGATGCAAAAGGAGATTACAAGAATACATTACTAAACCAGTAAAACAACTATGAATGGTAATGTCATATTTATTCAATATATCAACTGTTTCATATACGTTCTCATTAAGAGCAGAAGGGTAAGTTCTTGGATCAAGTAAATCATAGGAGAATTGAGCAATCTTAAGATCAAGATCTGAAGAAACTATTTTGATCCATTCTTCAGGTTCAGGAAATCTCTTTACTGCAAAACAATTATTAATTCCGAGAGAAAGCTTCGTCAATTCGACCACTTGATAATAAGTAATTTTGTTAGATATTAAAATTTTATAGCTATTAATCTTAATTAAAGAGAAGAAATTTATTGGGATGAATAAAGCTAGCTAGCGTCTCGGAGCTAGTTAACTTCTAGTTATGGAAGGAGTATATCTATGCTTTGCTAGCTAATTTTATTAGCTAAAATCTATTGATAATGTTATTTATAGCTAAACTACTATCGCTTAATCATCCCTACCACATGTTCCTCTTTTTATACCATTCTTCCGCCTCTTTTAATATACTATCAATTTCCTTATTCTGGTCAGTCGGAAGAGGTATAGGCTCATACTTGGATACTATCTCTTCATATTTTTCTTTAGCTTTAATGAATGCATGCTTTTTTCCCTCTTTGATCCATACCGGATATGGAAGTCTATCAGCTACTTCTGGAATAAAATATTCATTTTTCCACATTCTTCTGGTATGATCTTTATTTAGATAATGTCCTGGAATCGCTCCAACAGATTTAATCAGATCTGTTGCAAGGGTATCATCTTTTATCTCAACATTTTGTAATACCTGTCCAACCATTCCAGCAATATCATTATCTAATATGGATACTATTGGATGATGAGTTAGCTCTCCATAGATGCTTCCCGCTAATGTTATTATATTACATCCTGATAATGCAGTTAGCAAGTACTGAATTGATTTTTCGTAGCCAGCTTGATAATCTATTATTTTACCGCTGGTATACGATGCAGTTAAACGTGTAGGTAGATTATAACGTCTCCAAATTTGGCTAAACATTACACCATGGATAGCTCTCTCAATACCACCAAAGATAGGAATTCCATACCTCATTTCTAAAGGATTCGGAAAGGTTGACACTACTAATTCAATACCTGGCTTAATAAGCTGCATCATAACTACTCCAGCCAATAATTCAGCATTTGTTAGATTTGTTGAACCCGCCAAAGTGACTGGTCCAGTAGCACCATAGACAACACCACTATCAACATTTACTGGAAAATCTGCTTCAGCGAAAGCAAACGCAGCATCTAGCACATCCTTACCAAACGTTAGGGGAGATGATGAAGAGACAAGGCCAAGGAGCTGTTGACCAGTAACCTTCGCCATTTTTATGTTCCATATCTCACATCGTTTTACACTACCAGAAAATCCTGTCTTTGTTGAATTTTTTATAACACTTGCAGTAATGATTGGATGAACCATGAGAGGGTGAACATCTTTTAGATTATGATAGGGTCCATACTCAAATGTGTGAATGTTGTTTAACGCATCAATCACTTTCACAGCATTATCCTGATCCTGTCTTGTAGGGATCACTCTTTCCCACGTGGTTAGGTCTACACTATCCATTCCACAACCCATACAAGCGTAAATTCTATCTCTCCCTAACTGCAATGTGTTTTTGGGATCTCGTGCTCGCTGTAGAATCGTATCTGAACATTTTTTTAGACATTCAATAATCAAATTCTCTGGAATCTTAACGTTTTTCTTCCCATAATCTACCTGACAGCCATTATCCTCAAAGATACGTAAAACCTTTTCATGTTCAAAAACTACTCCAGTATCTTGCAGAATACTTATGGTTTCTTGATGAAGTTTAGTAATCTGCTCATTAGTCAGCAGCTCTAGCGGTTTAATATTATGGTGAAAACCTTCTAAAACCATTTAATATACTCTCCTTATTTGAGTCCTAGTAAGTTCTTGACCAGTATCACTGCCTCAGGTGCAGTCGATGCATATCCCTCAACGCCTATCTTAGCAGATTCTTCAGTTACAGCGTCTTTTTCCACGATTATTTTTTGTTTATGTCGTAACTGCTCCTTTTCTAAAGATGCTAGAGTCTTTCTCATTTCTGAAGCAATAGTAGTTAAGAGAGCTGACATAGCTAGAATATGCAGTTCATGTTCTTTAACCGCTTCAACAAATTTGTGTGCAACAATATTTACTCCAATATCTATTCCTTCAAAAACTTCAGCTGTTAATAATGCTGCAACTAAATTGTTCTCCATATTATGTATCTTCCCAAAAACTGTTCCGATAACAATTTTACCTAACATCTTCAATAAGCTTTTTCTTCTTTTCATTTCTTGTTGGAATATGGATACAGCAGAATCCATAACCTGACTTGCCATCATTAATTCCGGTAGAAATAATTCGCCTCGGCCATACCGTTCTCCAATCTCTGAAACGCCTTTAATTAATGCTTCAGCTCCTCTAACAGGATCCCCCCTTCGTTTAATTGCTTCAATAGTTAATCTCATTCCAGTATCTTTTTCGTAAGTTATGACTGATTTTGTTAATTCTTCTAGAATATCTTGGATGTGATCACACTCCATAAAAACCTGTGATTGTTCAGGTAGTAGAGCTGAATCCAATAAAAGAGTTATATATAAAATGACTACTCAAGTTAGCTACATTTTTGATATTGAAAAAGGTGTATAAATGTTATTGAATTATTGATCTGATGGTCGGTCTCGTAAGCTTGATTTTTTGATATAGATAAACTAGTGCCTTTCACCCCTAGATACCCTACGTTAGGAATATCCTATTCGAAGCCACATTAACTCGCAAATAATTAATAATGTTATTGAGAGAAATATTAAATCGCCTCGAATAAACTTCTTGTATCGTTTGTTTATTCTAAATAATAGTAGTACAAGTAATATCCAGAAGAGGATACCAATAAAGTCGTAAGGCTCAACTTCTAACATTTGTATATACCTTAGTTCTTTATAAATATCCTTAAATTATAAAACCTTTTTCTGGTTGATAACGAGGTCTTCAGTAGATAACCCATAAGACTAAATTTTTATATTACCTTCGTTATTATTTGGAAGGCGAGAAGATATGTCTGATAAAAAAGAAAATATCTCTAGACGTGGATACGTGAAATATGCAGCAGCAGGAGTCGTCATTGTAGCGGGCGCAGCAGCTGGTGGTTACTATGCGACACGATCAGGCCCATCCCCTACACCTACTAACATCGAAGAAATACGGAAGAAATATGCGGGCACCACTATTAGGGCTGTCATGTCTCATGGATACCAGACGGACCCTGTTCTCAAGCTTGTAGATGAATTTGAAGAAGCAACTGGAATAACTGTTGAAATTGAGGTATATGATGAACCTACCGCTCGAGAAAAGATGATTCTCGATTTCCAGGCTCAATCAGCTATCTACGACGTCTGCATGGTACAATTCTGGTATTTCGATGAATACTATCGAGCAGGTTGGTTGGAGCCGCTTAACACTTTAGTTGATACAAAGAAGGATTCATGGTTAGACTTGACACAGATACCAGAAGGAACCATACAAGCTTTCACACGAGACGGAAATCTTTACGGACTTCCCTTTACCCTACTTTCAGGTATGCTCTATTACCGTAAAGACGTCTATGAGAAGCATGGCCTAAGTATTCCTACAACG
>CAZAXO010000193.1:0-4427 GCA_964489085.1 uncultured Candidatus Bathyarchaeia archaeon | reverse complement strand
ACACTAGCCGGATCAAATAGGAAGAAGCGAGGATCTCCTAAGTATAATACAGCGCAAATGATTGAGTAAATTACCCATACCGCACCTGCAATTGAGATGAAGGGTATTGAACCGATCATGTGTTTACTTGTAGGTGATACTTTAAAGAGATCTCTTCTTACCTTTGGAAGTATCATGCCTGATAAACCTGAACCTGCATATCCAATTATACCGACAAGTGCAACGAGAGCAGCGAAACGGAATGCTTCTGGATAGGAGAAAATCCAAGACCATATTATAGCCAATACAAAGACAACAAGTATCGCAACGTATGGTGTTCTTGTTTTCGGATGTACTTTTCCAAAACTTTCAGGGAAGAGTCTGTCAAATGAGACTGCGAGCATATACCTTGATACTGCTAATTGAATATTGGGGTACCACATCCAGAACCAGAGTTGGAAAGTTATGAATACCATGAATAAGGCAATTGGATTCTGATATAATGCAATCCCAAGAACTAAACCGAAGAAGGGAGCGATAGGTCCTACGGTTGCTCCATAGACATCTCCATGGTTCCAATACATCCAACTTGCTGCTTGATACCATTCGTGTCCTGCTGAATGAACTATTGCATAATATAAGATATAGGAGAGCACAAGTGCGGTTATTGCTGCGTAGACAACTTGAGCTATTTGAGCTCTTAAGCTAGCAGCTCCTTTAATTTCTCCTGCGTTAAATGCTGACCATGCGACTGCCATTGATCCGATTGCAAACGGAATCGACATAATAAAGGCTTCAATGGCGGGAGCTCCTGTTGTAAAGCCAAGCTCGTAAGATCTATCCAGTAAAAGCTGATAGGCTCCGGGATCCTTTCCAAAGACAGTTGTAGCAAAGCCATTAAATGCTGTGGCAAAATCGCCGACTCCAACTGTTGCAAGCATCACCAACATTATTACAAGAGTTATTGAGCCTAAGACAAAGAATGTTTTTTGAAGACGCCGATACCATACCATTCCAGCCAAATTTATTAGGGTAGACCATATAGCTGCAATCACTGCTAACGTAAAGATTCCAGTTTGTGAGGTCATCCATACTCCTAGATTAGTTAGTCCTGGATTATTCAGTAAGTTACCATAGATTGTGGCGAAAGGTGCTAGAACCATATCTGCACACCACCAACCTGCTAGCATACCGAAGATTGCCGGTTGATTCACCATCATTAGGGCCCAGGTTAAGGTGTAACCTGTTTTTCCTCCAAGAATTCTTGATTGGAATACATAGTCTCCGCCAGAACGGGGCATAGTTGAAATTAAACCTGCTTCATTATACGCTAGGAAAATAGTAGCTATACCGACTAATGCTAAAGCTATCCACATGTTGCCCCCAGGTACTATGCCTAATGCGTTTACGAAGGCGAATCCATAGATGAGAAATGGATTGACTGCGAATACGTTATAGATATAGGCGTCCCAAATCGACCAAGGTCTGACTAAACCAGTAGCCGTTCGTAGAAATATTGATTGTTTTTCACTCATTTTTTCATTTCCTCAATAATTTGTTTGGTATTTAATTGGTTTAAATAGTTAGGTATTTAAAATTTTACATAATACTAAAAATATTTATTTAGATCGTAAAAAATCTGATCGTTAAAAGATATATAAGCATAGAGTATTATCGAAAAGTTTTTTATAATTTATACTAAGAATTGTATTTTGTGATAATATTGAATAGACTTGAAGGTAAAGTGGCAATTATAACAGGAGCTGCTTCTGGCCAGGGGAGAGGCGCGGCAATTCGATTTGCTCAAGAAGGAGTAAAGATAGCTTGTTGCGATATCGCAAGTATTGAAAAAATTGAAAATGTTGTGAACGAAATTCAAAAGAATGGTGGAGAAGCATTCGCTGTTCAATGTGATGTCTCGAAAGCTGGTAGTGTAGATAAGATGGTATCCTCCGTAGTCGAAAAATTTGGTAAGGTGAATATACTCGTTAATTGCGCTGGAATTTTTATTGTAAAACCTTTACTCAAAACAACTGAGGAAGATTGGGATAGACAGATTGATATTAATCTAAAAGGGATTTTTCTCTGCATTAAGCGGGTAGTTCCTGAAATGTTGAAACAAGGAAAAGGGAAAATCATTAATTACGCTTCTATCGATGCTGTCGTTGGAGAGGAAGACACCTCAGCCTATTGCGCTTCAAAAGGAGGAGTGAAAAGCTTAACAACCGAACTAGCAATCGAATTAGCACCTAAAAAAATTAACGTTAATGCGATAGCACCAGGTCAAATTGATACTCCCATGACCGCTGCATGGTTAAAAGATCCTAAAATCAAAAAATATCTCGTAGATCACACACCATTTGGAAGAATAGGTAAACCTCAAGATACGGCAGAAGCTGCATTATTTCTCGCCCTTGATGAGACAGAATTTATCAATGGTACTATGCTAGTTGTAGATGGTGGCTGGCTTACTCTCTAACAATTTTAGAAATTTACTGAATATTTATAGGAAGGTAACACATAAGTAATAAATATAATAATAATATTTTAACAATGTTAAAATTGTGGGTGTGTAAAAATGGCTGTATCTTTAAAAAAAGTGACAGCTGATACAATCAAAGAACTTGAAAATATCGTCGGCAAAGAGAATGTTCTTACAGATCCTGCAGATCTTATTATCTTCGCAAGAGATAAATCAATGACACCTAAAAGCCAATGGTATACTCATAAACCTGATGTGATAGTACTACCCTCAACGACTTCTGAAGTACAGCAGATAGTACTCTTAGCAAACAAAGAAAAAATTCCTATAACAGCACGAGGTGCAGGAACAACCTTCACAGGAAATGCCGTTCCCTCATATGGTGGAATATCGATTGATATGAAAAAAATGAATAAAATCATTGAAATTGATGAAGAAAATTTGATAGTACACGTTCAAGCTGGAATTAGCTCTCAAACACTTGATAGAGAATTAAGAAAACGGGGATTAATGTATCCTAATGAGACAACAAGTTTTCCTTCAGCAACCGTTGGTGGAAATATTAGCACAAGTAATATGTCCTATAACAACTCGAAATATGGAGATGCACTTGATATTCTAATCGGATTAGAGGTTGTCCTTCCCACAGGTGTAATTCATAAATTTGGCGGTGGTGGAGGTTTCAAGCTTACCAAATCTTCGGTAGGGTATCCACTTCGATACTTGTTTGTGGGTCATTGGGGAACATTAGGAATCATTACAGAAACTGCGCTTCGAGTATATCCCATACCTGAAAAGATTGCTTTAAGAGAAATTGGTTTTGATAGCCTTGAACAAGCTTTTAAAACAGCAAGAATGTTGTATAAAACGGGGATAAGTGAATTTGCATTACTTGCCGTTAACGATAATTGCCGAATGCAAGTAGAGAAACGTGTATTTGATCCATCTATGGAAGTTGACCGTGCACTACTCTCCTATGCATTAATGGGCACAAAGGAAGAAGTTGAAGCCGTAGAACCTAGAATCCTAAGAATATGTAGTGAGATGGGAGGAAAAGATCTAGGAGATAAATCAGAGTACTATGAAACAAGATTTGATATGGATACTGCTTGGCCAGCACTGGGACAGCTTATGGGTCCAGGACCGGGAAATTGGCAGTGTGACGAATACGCATTTCTTTCAACAGATGGCCCTGCAATGTTCGAAAAATATCATAGCATCTTAAAAAAATATGGTATCAAACCAGAAGAAATATTTGCAATAGAATTTTTCAGTTTATTTCCCAAACCAACTATATCGTGTATGTATAGAATCGATGAACTCGATGACGAGAGATTTAAAAAATATAACGCAGCAACGAGAGAAATGGCTGATGAAGTATTAAAGGTGGGCGGATCAGTGAGTGTCTGTCATGGCCTTGGAATGAGGAGACTTGATGATTACGTGCAGAAAGAACTTGGATATGGATTCGAACTCATGAAGCAAATCAAGAAGATCTTTGATCCCAATAATATTATGAACCCTGGGAAAATGGGATTAGATGAAGCCTATAAGTAGGAGATGATTGAATGGCAAAAACGACTCAACTTGAAAAACATAAAGAAGAAATAATTCTCTGTAATGAATGTCGATGTGGATTTTGCCGTGAATTATGCCCAGTCTATAACCAACTGAGACAGGAAGCATATTCAAATAGAGGCAGAATGATTATAGCGCAGGCTTTACTAGACGGTAAGTTAGAACCTTCAGAGAGGCTAGCAGAGATCGTTCAACATTGTATGACATGCGGATGGTGTAAAGAACGATGCCCACAAAACTTGTTTACAAAAAAGGAACTTATTGATGTTCCAACTTTCATGGAAGATTTCAGAGAATATATTCAAGATAGTGGATTTGAGATCAAAGCCTATAAACGAATATTGAATAATATTAAAAACGAATTAAATCCGTATGGGGAACTCAAATC
>CAZAXO010000192.1:0-4550 GCA_964489085.1 uncultured Candidatus Bathyarchaeia archaeon | reverse complement strand
AAGACTTCAACAGGCTGCCTTTAAATTTATCAGGTAAGCTTGAAAATCAATCTCACTTTAACATAAACGTTTTAACGGTTAATTAAGAAAATTAAGTGTAGAAACGAGTTAGGTAACTTCTCAGCACTTAAGGATCAGTCTATCCTTGAATCACCTAGAACATCAACAGCATACACGTATACAATGAATAGAGAATGATGAATTCAATTTTAGAAAAAAATGGTTTTCAATTTCATGATTCGAATCGGAGACTTTAATGAATTCAGATTCAACAGCGGTACCACAAGAATACATCAAATGAATAAGTATGAGAATGAACTAGTATTAACCCCCTTACCTATACATACCTAATATAATAATGATGGGTGGGAAGGAGGGTGCATTCGTTTTATTCTCATGCTATTTTCTGTGATTCGTATATAACACCGTTACATTTATATAACAATGTTATGCTATATATATGTGAAGGAGAAGAGAATATTTCCTCTCATCAAAACTTTACCTCATTGAATTCCATCGTATGCACGCCCATTGATCTCTTCTCCTTCTCCGCACCTAAAACTAATTTTTAAGTTTCTTGTTGTTATAACAGCGTTAAATTTATCTTTGACAACAGATTATATATAATACGGAAGTAATCGTCAATAGTTTCTTGTGGAACTTACCGGTTTGCCGTTAAGGGTTTCCAACGAGAGACAGCGTTTGCTTCCACTTCTCTCAAAGTTACTCATTAGCTAGTCTAGCCTTAAGCGTGGAATCGAGAAGATTAAAGACCATATATAGTATATTAAAAATCCTCCTTCATGGTAATACTGAAATTACCCCTCTGGAACACCATGAAACACCTTATCTCGATTCTATGGAGGAGACTTGACTCTAACTAGCTTAATCCTACTTTTCGTCCTATAATTCTGTTATGTTTCGGCGGATGTCTTTCTTTAATTGTGTTTTCGCGGTATGCAGTTCTTCAAGACATCTCTGTGTTTTGCTTCCGAGTTTGATCCATGAAGTTAAACAAACCCTTAAATCAATTGAGCAAGTAGCTCATGACCTTGGGAAAAATATGAAAGAACTTAGAATTCATGTGCAAAAAGCAAAGAATAGAAAAGGATTACAGTATCTGTTAACAAGTAGGGAAGAGGAAATAGTTGATAAGAAATCAGAGAAAGCATTTATAAAAGATATTAAACAACAACATATGATCCGAGAAGGAATACCATCTGATGATGATATTAATTTTTACACTCCTCAAGTTGCTAAGATAATAAAAAGTTCATTTGAAGTTTCAGGTAATAGTAGTAGTATATTATATTATAATGTATTTTTACTCAAAAAAATTCTTGAATTAGAAAAACAAGGAAAGATAATACGAGTAAAGTAGTCAAATTATAGTTAAGA
Organism: uncultured Candidatus Bathyarchaeia archaeon; assembly: GCA_964489085.1. Classification (GTDB taxonomy): domain Archaea; phylum Thermoproteota; class Bathyarchaeia; order 40CM-2-53-6; family DTGE01; genus CAZAXO01. The sequence goes on along the minus strand of CAZAXO010000192.1, from coordinate 3,152 downwards.
TTCACCTCTCTCCCTTATTTAAGTAAATTACTACTATAATCTTATTTCATGAAAAACAGCACTGACGAATACGAGCTAACCGAAGAATATCGTCGAAAAGCGCATCGAAATCTGATAAAGTACCTTCGTGAGAGGGGGTTACGAGAAGATAACCAGAAAACACTTGATTTTCAATAATCCTCTATATGAAAAATATGGAATATCGACAACAATTTTTTATAGGATAATTCACTAAAACATCCGAAGCTTAAGTGGTGAGAGAATATTTCTTCAGCAATCTCCTAAAGACATATTTTCTCTCTCTCACCCTAAGCCAATAAAAAGAACATAATATTATAAAGTCTAAACCAGCATATATCGCTATGTGGGTGATTAGTAGGTTTTAGGGTGAGAGGTTTATTCCTGTAAATAAACACAGTTTTCTCCTCTCACCTTGGTAACGAAAAATCAAAATCTTATATTAAAATTACTAATTCTATTAGAGGTAACTATGTCAGAAGTAGAAAAACTAAGAAAGGAACTAAAGAAAGTAAAAAGCGACCTTAAAACATGTCAAGACGCTTTCGATACAGCATCTAACCAACTAATAGCATCTCGACGCGATAGAAATACAGACGTAAAAAACTTAACACAAAAACTTAGTGACTGTGAGAACAAACGAAATCAATTACAAAAAGAACTTGAAGATTATAAAAAAAGATGCGCTGACTTAGAAATTGAAATAGTATCACAAAAATCTTAAATCTATAATCGAGCTAGCAATCTAAAAATATACATAAGTACAGCAAGTATTATTAATAGTGAGGCTAATGGATACTTATTCGGTGAGAGTATCCAGTTTATTTAACCACGACCAATAACTAATCTAATTCTCCTTTAATCCACCTCTCACCTTTTTAGATTACTAACTTGTTCAGTTATGGGTATACTCTTGTTACAAATTTTTTTTATAATTAACTTAGGCTACATACTATTGATGGAGGAACCACCTTATGTATGCAAGTAAACATAGATTCCTAGATAAGAATACCTCCTTTAAGACTTCTATCCATCCATCTTCCTCCATCTATAGGTAGGGGAGAGAGAAGTATAGTTCAAGCGCCGCATAGGATCTTCCTCTCCTCTCACCTATACAATGAAACATTAAGAGCTTAGTAAAAATCACGTTTTTACAGTAGATCTCTTCTCAAGTATTTTCTCTACTTTTTTTCATTTTTCATCTTCTTAACATAAATTCCAATCCAACTGATAATCCATAGAACGCCGAAAATCACTATAACTATTACAGGAGTGGAAATCATCTTTTATCATCAATTCTCCCAGTTCTTTCAGCTTCCGAAACTTTCTTTATAAAATCGTCTTGATCCTTCGCCCAGACACCGTCTACATAGAAATGGCTTCCTTTACCTAGCTAGCTATTATAACAATTTAAAGTTAACATTATCAGTTAATTAATAATAATTATTTCCTTTTCAAAATAAGTTGTAGTAGAGCAATTACAATAAATGATATAGCAGCATAAAGCATATTGGATGTTAGAAACCATACAACTACAGTTGCAACGATGGGTAATATAAGAGTAATCAAAGCTTTCAATATCAATATTATTATTATACCTATGATTACCACGATTATAAGTACTATTATGGTGCTTAAGCTAAAAGATCGTAAATAATCTAAAAATATGATCATACTACTATCCTCGATTGAAATTTTATGTCATATTTATTAAGTTTTATAGTACGTTAATTTATTAAACCATTTCTAAATTTATCGATAAAAAACAGCTTGTCTATCAAGTAGACAATTAGGAATCGAAAGGAATTAACACATCGTTTATAATCTATCCAATATTATTACTAGTTCTAAAGAAAAAACTTTTAAAAATTGAACATGAATATCTAGTAATAATATTTGAATTCTACTTTATAATCATTACAATAATAATATTATAGAAGCTAATTATGCCCCACGTTAATAATTAATGAGATGAAGTTTTATGGTAGAATGTCCAAGATGTGGTTACGATTTTGATTTAAATAGATCTAACAAATTACGCCAAACAATAGATTTTCTAACAGATAATCCCAAAGTGGAGTTGAGAGATCTTCATAACCATTTTAGGAAGAAATGGTCCTGTAGTAGTAACGTAATCACAAATATATTGAAAAAACTAGGTAGGGATAGAATAATTAAGATTGAAAAGTCGCGTATATACCTAACTGATGAATGGATACTAAAACAGAAAAAATTGCCTTAATAAGACAGGTAACTAAGATTAATATATTGCTTATTAAGAGTAAGTCACTTCTGAGCATCTAATTCATCATTTTAATGATTTCTTTCTATTGACATTTAGATTATCCTTGGAAAAAGTATGGCATTGATTGAGGCGCGGAAGGAGGTGTACTTTTCTTAGCTTTACTCTTATGGATACGAAACTTTTTCTTCTTTATTTTAAGAGAACCTGATTGTGAGATTACACTATAATTATCTGGATCCATTTTATGAAGAGCTTGCTTTAGGATATTCCGTCCTTTAGAAATGGACATACTATTCTCGATTTGCACTTTTTTACGATGCACAGTAATTTTTCTTTTAAGTTTCAACTGGAGTATTTTTATTAGTACATCGATGTCTTCTTCTAATTCAGAGGCATCAATTTCCAAAATTTTTCACTATATTAAAAATATTTTTCATTACTTATAACATTGCTATACACGCTAAGAATATTTTAGAATAAGTTGAAATAGTGGAATTAGATAGAATTTGAACTCGCTTAGAATAATGTCGATATTTTTATAAGTATACTATTTTGTTGGCTCACCGCATGAACTGCAGAATGCTTTTCTTTGCGTTACTGGTTCCCCACAATTAATGCAGTATCTTGTCGATTTTTGTGATTGATGAATTTCAGATGTCTGCCCTCTTTGAGTTAAGGCTATTGCGGTTATGATTATTAAAATTACTAATACGCCTACGATTATTAAGTAAGTTAACAATCTTTGTTCACGTTCTTCCTCTTGTATTATAAACTCATTTATGAGACGTTGTTCCTCCTCCTCTCTTTGTCTTTGTTCTTTTTCATGCTGTTTCATTTCCTCCTCTTCTCTAAGACGTTGTTCTTCTTCTTGTTGACGCCTCTGTTCTTC
>CAZAXO010000191.1:0-4550 GCA_964489085.1 uncultured Candidatus Bathyarchaeia archaeon | reverse complement strand
CTCATGGTCTAGTGAATTATGAACAGTTCCTTGTAGGAATACGTTTACACCCAGATAAGATTCATAGATTAAATGAAATGGTAATTCAATTTAATATTGAATGGGCTAAGGCTGTGGAAGAAATTGTAGGTAAACTTACTAAGATACTACTCTGTGATCACAGCCCCACTTTCATGTCTAAAAGTCAATTCGAGGAGTTCTTTCTCCCATATATTCGAGAAATTAGAAGATGTTTTCCTTATGCCATTATCATCTATCACAACGAGGGAAAAATGAATCATCTCCTATCTGAAATACCCTCCATGCTTGTTGATGCCTTCCATCTAGGCCCTGATACTGATATCAAAAAAGCTAAGGAGATTATAGGCAATAAGATAACGCTTATCGGAAATATAGATCCAATCGACGTTTTGTTGAGGGGGAGCCCTGAAGACATTATAAGAGCTTGTAAAGAAGTAATTAATAAAGCCGCTCGAGGTGGGGGCTTAATCCTCTCAACAGGCGGAGGGCCTCCGAGAGCATTAACCCCATTAAAAAATTTCGAGGCTATGTTACTGGCTGTAAAAAAATTTGGAAATTATTCAAGATTTGATCAATAGATCAGTAACTAGCTCTAAACTTGAGATCAAAATATTATGTATCTCTCACAAGATTTTAGTTTTGATCACCTCAAGAAATCTAGTCTATAGTTTAGTGTGCGCCAATCACCAAAATAGTTAAATTATTAACAACATCACTAGCTAGCTAGATGTAGAAAAGTAAGAGGTAAATTAAGAGTGCATACGGATATAATTGAAGATTTTGAGCGAGAAGCTCTACGTATAATTAATGAAGGAGAAAAAGAAGGTATAGTCCTTAGATTAATGGGTGCTTGCGCCATTAAAATGCATTGTCGTGAACACAAATCGCTCTTTGAAGAAATGAAACGCACCTTAACCGATTTAGATTTTATGACCTATAGTAAATATAGTCAATACCTCACTAAATTCTTCAAGAGTTTAGGATACCAACCTAATGAAATTTTCATCCAAATGCATGGACATAGTAGACATATTTATCTCGATTCTATTCATAAAAGAATCATTGATGTATTTTTTGATAGGTTAAGCTTTTCTCATACAATCAATTTTAAGAATAGATTGGAGATTAATTCACCAACTATTACATTAGCTGATCTTTTATTAGAAAAAATGCAAATAGCCCATATAAATCAAAAAGATATCAAAGATTCAATAATTCTTCTAGTTGAACATGATATTGGAGAAAGTGAGAGAGAACTCGTGAATGGCAATTATATCGCAGAAGTACTGTCAAATGATTGGGGCTTTTACTATACTGTTACAACTAACTTAAAAATAGTTCGAGACTACCTTGAAAAAATTGACTTACTAAATAATGAAGTTAAGGAGACAGTGAAAACAAGGATAGAGAATCTTTTGAAGAGAATAGAGGATAAACCGAAAAGTTTTAGGTGGCGGTTACGTGCAAAAATCGGTACATCCAAGAAATGGTATAGCGATGTTGAAGAAGTAGAGCGGTAGTTCTCTCTCTTTTTAAACTCAATTTAACCAGAAACGGTAAAAAAATTCTTAATTTTATCTTTTTCAAGATTTAATATAATTCCTTTAAGTATGCCTTGGGGGTATTGGCTTCCCGGATTTATGCACATCGTTCTTCCAATATTATACACTCCTTCACATTCATGAATATGGCCATGTAACCCTAGTAACGGATGGTGCTTTTTAATCGCTGTATATACAGCGGTACTACCAACTGGAACCGTTTCTCTACCTTTCGAAACCGGTAATATTTCTCCTTCTATTATCTCAAGTTTAGGAGCAAGGTCAAGTCCTGAATTATATGGAGGGCAATGGAGGTTAAAGATACAGTTGCTCATATTCACTACTTGTACAGCCATCTCCTCAATTATTTTCTCTAATTTTTCCTCACTTGTTTCTCTTGGGCTTTCAAATGGTGTAGGATTGCTCCAACCAGTACTTATCATTTCATGATCGTCGTCAAGAAAGATGCATTTCTCTGAAGGATTTATCACATAATCTGAAGCATCTATTACCGAGTCTATCTCTAATCTATCATCGTTACCTGGACTGATAAAACATTTTATACCTGCATCTCGTAGTCTCTCTTCAGCTATTTTCAACCAGCGTTGAAGAGTTTCAATCATTAATCGAGTAAAAAGCGTATTCATTTTCTTAGGATTATTACTTATTTCATCTTCCTCTTTCCGTGTGCATGGGTATGGATAAAAGCCGGAGTAACGGATTTCTTTTTGAATAGCTTTCAGTTCATCATCATTTTTCATGATGTAATCATTATCCATAAATCTGCATTTAAATTTTCCATCTTCTTGCTCAATTATAGGAACTATTATCTTACCCGTAATATCCCCTCCCATTATAAGTGCATTCGGTTTATATATCCTTCCAGCATTGATGAACTTCATAAAGCATTTTTCTGATCCGTGAATGTCAGTAGCAAAAAAGACTCTAGTCATAGATCCCATCTTCAAACTGCATTATATAATAATTAAATGACTATGTTTCTCTGAACGTTCTAAATAAAACTTACTGCTGGACTATAGTTTCCCAGTCTAGATCCAATTCATCGTATAATACCTTAACATTAAGTACAAGCTATTTTTGATGTCGCTTCTGACAAATTACCATTAAAAAGCTAGCTAGCGGATTTAGTGTTATCATATATAAACTGCTGATTTTATTATACGTTTCAAACATGAAAAATCGATCGATTTTGCCATAATAATAAATAAACACATTTTTAATTAACATTTAGTTATTTTATTCCGGTGATTAGTATTTGAAGTATCAGTTGTATGCTTTAAAATGTGCTTCAACACAGAGCCCTACTCCTGAAATGTTATATTTAACCGGTTGGGGAAAATGGACGTCATTGAGTACATATATTTGGGTAATTAAGGGTGGAGATAAATCGATAGTTGTAGATACGGGGTTAAGAGAAGGATATGAGAAAGAATTCAATCCTTTATCCCCTGGAGAGGAATATACAGTAGGTCCTGGAGAAGACACCATATCCTGTTTGAAAAAAGTTGGGTTAAAACCTGATGAGGTGGATCATATTATAGCAACGCATCTTCATTATGATCACATATCAAATGTGAAGATCTTCAAAAACGCTGAAATTTATATATCTAAGAAGGGGTGGTTGGAAGTTATGGCTCCAAAATACCCTCAACTTATTCATCCTATCTTATTTCCTCGAGACGTCTTTGCATATCTCGTCAATGAAGCATGGAGTAGACTCCATTTAATTGAAGAAGAGGAGATTCTGCCTGGAATAAGAGTATTTTGGGTTGGAGGACATACTATTTGTAGCCAAGCGATAACTGTGGAAACTAAAAAAGGAACTGTTATAATAGGTGGTGATACAATCTTTCTCTATAGAAATATTGAAGAAAATATACCTGTGGGATTGTTTACGAGTATAACTGATTGTTATGATGCTATGGATAGAATGAGAAGAGAGGGAGAGATAATACTTCCCAATCATGACGTCAAGGTTTTAGAACGTTACCCAGACGGTAAAATAGCTTAACAATACCCTTTTAAAATATTCAGTTACGATTAGAAATTTAATAGAGCTGCTTGTTATGGAAGACTGTAGAATAACTAGTGATTGGACTTTTATGGATATGCGAGCCCTAATTTTAGAGAATAGGAAATTGAGAATATCCGTTATTCCAGAGTATGGCTCAAAAATTTTTGAGTTTATCTATAAGCCATCTGACAGAGATTTTTTGTATCATAATCCAAGAATAGAGATGAGACCCCCTGTGTACGGTCAATACACAGATAATTGGTGGAATGGAGGCATCGATGAAGCTTTACCTTCCTGTTTTGGAGGCGAATATAAGGGAGACATTCTACCTGACTTTGGTGAACTTTGGTCACTGCCATGGTCATGGGAGATAGAGAAGAAGAAAAAAGAAGAAGTTATCTTGCACCTTTGGAGATCAACGATTATAGCACCATTAAGAATTGATAAATGGTTAACGCTTCGCGAAGAAGAAGATAAGTTATTGATAAAACATAAAATAACGAATTTAAGTCATTGTAACTATAAATTTCTATGGGGGATACATTTCTCTTTTGATGTGAACCCCAATTTTAGACTAGATTCGCCTGCTGAAAAAGTTATAGTTGTATACTCAAAACCAGATGACCGGATAGGTAAGCCAGGTTCGACATATATTTGGCCTTATGTAGAAAATAAGAATGGTGAAAAGGAAGATATGCGGCTAGTGAGGGATGTTACTGCTAACACAAATGATTTCCAATACGCTACTGATATAAGAGAGGGATGGTTTGCAGTCACCAATACATTAAAAAAAGAGGGGTTCGGCATGACTTTCTCAACCAATATTTTTAAGTCTTTATATATGTGGTTCGTTTATGGCGGATATCGCGGCCTATATTTTTCCGTAATGGAACCTTGGACAGGATATCCCCCCTCTCTCCTAGAAGCTGAGCAACAAGGAGTATACTCTGAGC
>CAZAXO010000190.1:0-4571 GCA_964489085.1 uncultured Candidatus Bathyarchaeia archaeon | reverse complement strand
GTTTCACACCATAAGCTCTTGCAGCATCAGCAAAACTACCAATATGTGGAAAACCGGAGGCTCCTAGACCACTTTCTACTTTTAGTTTTGGAGAAGATAATTTTAATCGATTATATCTCTGTAGTAAGGTATAAGCCACTTTGTCAAGCCATATTCCTTTCCCTATAATATTTTGTTTCACTTGCAATCACTTATCTTTACTCTTACTCAAAAGAAGTATTCCTTTATAAAAAGAAAACTAAAAGTATAACTAAATGTATTATTATGTACCTTAGTTAGCTCATTGTTCAGCTAGTATATTATTAATCTAAATATAAAGTTACTCCGAAAGATCTATCTGTTGAGGCTTAAACCGATTCATGCTAAGCCTCCAAAAGATGAAGGGGATAATGATACAAGTTAAGGCGATTACTAGGAAGACGATGGTATATGGATTAAATTCGCCTTGAATTATACCGGTTATAGCTTCAAAAAACTGTGTTCCCGTTTGTGCTAATATCACATATAACGTTACTTTTCCTGCAAAAGTAAGTAAAAAGAAGATTTTTAAATTAACTTCTAGTGCTCCGCATATGATTCCAATAATATCAAATGGGAGGGGTGTAGCTGCGAATAAATAGATTGTCCAAACTCCATAGCGACGATAAATTACTTGTGCTGTGTGGATTTCATTTCTGTCTCCAATTATCTTTCTTCCACCTAAACCTAAAAGATAACTTGTTATTTCACCAATCGCAGCGCCTAGACCTGCTACAATAGCAACGAGATAGGGATTAAGGAAGGGCCCTGCGAAGATGACTGTAACATACCCAGGTATTGGAAGAATAATTGTCGCAGATGTAATCGCAACAGATATGAAAATACCTAGATACCCATATGTTTGAACAAGAGTGGTCATTACTTCCATTAAAGTTTGAAGCCACATCACTCAGGAATAACCTGCCTTTCTGAATTCTTAATAAGTTACCTACTTTAATATATATTGGTAATGATGTAATCTCCTAATAGTTTGATGAAGTGATTATCTTTTCATTAATATATGATAAAAGAATAAGTAGTGGTGAGAAGATTAAAACTATTAAATATTGATGGTGTTAAAGATTATGACAGTATCACAGGATATAATAGAAGGCATAATCGAAGAATATGATACAGATAATTTACGGATCGGAGTTTTAGGAAGCCATTCCGCTTTAGAAGTTGCACATGGGTCCAAAAAACAGAAATTGGAAACTGTGATTATCTGTCAAAAACGGAGAGAGAAAACCTATACCCACTATTATAGAAATCTATTCGATCATATTGTTTTGATAGATAAATTTTCAGATATATTAAATGATGAAGAGCAGGAAAAATTACGAGATTTAAATACTATATTTGTACCAAATAGATCCTTTTCAGTGTATATTGGATATGATGATATTGAGAATAGATTTAAAGTTCCAATGATGGGTAATCGTTGGATGCTACGAACTGAGGAGAGAGTGATATCAAAAAATCAATATTATCTTTTAGAGAAGGGAAAAATAAAAACACCTAAACGATTTAATTCTCCTGATGATATTGACCGACTTACGATCATCAAAGTTCCTGAAAAGAAACGTAATATAGAGAGAGCTTTCTTCTATGCTACTTCCCCGCAAGAGTATTATGACAAAGCAAAAAAGCAAATTAAAGCTAATATTATTTCTGAAGAAGCTCTTACAGATGCCATAATAGAAGAATTTGTTTTAGGAGCAAAATTCAATGCAAACTTTTTCTGGTCGCCACTAGTTGATAGTATTGATTTATTAGGATTTGATCGCAGAATTCAGACAGATCTCGATGGTTTCCTCGATGTTTTAGCTGAGCAGCAGCTTGAAATTGAAGTAACTCCTCAGAATATTGAAATAGGACATGCTGGCGCTACTATGAGAGAATCACAAATAGAAAAAATATTTGCAGCTGGCGAAAAATTTGTTAAGATAAGTATAGAAGAATTTCCTCCAGGTATTATTGGACTGTTTGCATTACAAGGTGCTATTACAAAAGAGTTGGATTTTTATGTCTTTGATGTTAGTCCTCGGGTACCAGGATGCCCTTGTGTAGAACCTACTTCCCCATATATGAAATATAAATATGGCCATGAAGTGGGTCCTGGTGAAAGAGTAGCTATGGAAATAAAATTAGCAGCAAAAAGAGACCTACTTAAGAGGATAGTGACGTGATACTAGGAAAACCTGAAGAAGTACTCAAAAAATATAATTATGATAGCATTACTATAGGAACTTTGGGAAGCCACTCTGCTTTAAATATTTTAAAAGGCGCTAAGGAAGAAAATTTCAGAACACTCTGCATTTCAACAGAGGAAAATGCAATCATCTATCGTAGATTTAATGTTGCTGATAAAATTATTACTGTTCCCCATTTTAAAGATCTTTTAGATAGAAAAATTCAAAAACGCCTTTTAGAAATGAATACATTACTTATTCCACATGGCTCCTATAATGCGTATATAGGATCTAAAAGATTACTAGACAAACTAAGTGTTCCCATTTATGGAAATAGAGAGTTATTACACTTCGAAACAAGTAGAAAGCGTCAACTAGATTGGTTACAACGTGCTAATTTACGTATTCCAAAAATTCTAAAAAGTCCTGATGAAATTCAGAGTCTTACAATGGTTAAATTGCCCGGAACAAAAGGAGGTAAAGGGTATTTTTTAGTAAAAAATTTACATGATTTCGAAGAGAAGATAGCTAATATGATACAACTAGGTCTCTTGCTTCCAGAAGATGTCAATAATGCTCATCTACAAGAATATGTTTTAGGAGCTACCCTTTATCCATCATATTTTAGATCGATAATGAAGGATTCTGTTGAACTTTTATCAATGGATAGACGATATGAATCTGCTGTTGATGGCATTGGACGTATCCCCGCTCAGGATCAACTAGATCTAGAGTTAAATCCATCATATACAGTAGTTGGGAATTTTCCTATAGTAGCGAGAGAGATGCTTCTTAAAGATTTTATTGAGATGGGGGATAAGCTCGTTGAAGCCTCGAAGATATTAGCTCCTCCAGGCTTAATTGGTCCTTTCTGCTTAGAAACAGTAGTTAAAGATAATCTTGATATTGTAGCTTTCGAAATATCAGCTAGAATAGTAGCGGGGACAAACGTTGGAATTGGAGGTTCTCCATACTCATATGTTACTCATGGACAAAATATGTACATGGGAAGACGAATTGCTATGGAGATAAAAGAAAGTATTATCACGAACAAACTCAATACTATAATATCATAATATTTAGAAATGAATTTTTCATATTAAATAAGGATATGACTGATGGAATCAAAAAAATATGAGGCACTTTTAAGTTGTCATAAACAAATTCTTAGATGTACAAAATGTTCAATAGCAAAAAGCCGAACAAAAGCTGTTCCGGGAGAGGGAAGTTTTAAAGCAAATCTTATGCTAATTGGAGAGGGGCCGGGTAGAGAAGAAGATCTTCAGGGAAGACCTTTTGTAGGAAGAGCAGGAAAACTATTAGATCGATTAATAAGTAAAATACAATTAGCAAGAGAAGATATCTTCATTACCAACATCATAAAGTGTCGTCCTATACTAGATAATAAAGATAGGCGACCTACTCCCTTAGAGATCTTAGCTTGCAAGCCTTATCTTGTCAAACAATTGGAAGAGATAAAACCGAGAGTTGTTGGAACTTTAGGGGATACGGCGGCACGTTTTCTATTCAAGAGATATAATTTAATTCCATCTTCTCTCTCTATAATGCACGGTAAACCTTCCAGAATTAACGAGTTAATATTGTATCCAATGTATCATCCTGCAGCAGCACTTTATAATCCTAATCTAATGAATACGTTATTTAATGATTTTAATATACTGAAAAAAATTTTAAATGAATGGGATAATAAAAGAACATTTACTACATTAGACCAATTTTTTTTAAGAAGAAAAAAATAAAATGCTCTTTAAAGCTATGCTAACTACTTTTTAAGCTTTAAACCATCTAAATAAAAAAAAATTAATTTTTGTATTAGGTAAACTAATGATGAACTGCTTCCTGACTGTGGTAGCTAATCTACCTGCTCGAACTATTTCGGATGGATGCATAACATCCGTTTTTGTCCTAACTGATATGATATAAGGAGCATGGTCAATACCAGGACCTTTTTCATAAACAGCGAAATCTGACCCAAATTTGATACCGGGTGTGACAATATATCCACGATCTCGTAAATTGCAGTAGACAGTATATAATCGAGAAAAATTTTGATACAGTGATTTAGCTAGATGAATAAGATAACGTATACCAACTTGTTTTCTATCATTAGGGGAAAACACTTGAATTATTCCCTTCTTTCTAAGATAAATGCCCTCCATAAGATCTAAAGTGAGAGGCGCATCAAATTGTTCAGTAGGTTTTGGTTTAGGAATACCAACAGGTTTCCCAAAAAAACCTAATTGGTAAAGCCAATTACTTTCATCTCTGTCCCATATAATAAGACGCGAACCTATCAGTTCTGCTTGAACCTTTTTCAAAAGTAGATTATCACCCTTATAA
>CAZAXO010000189.1:0-4645 GCA_964489085.1 uncultured Candidatus Bathyarchaeia archaeon | reverse complement strand
CTTGAAACCAAGAGCAATCCTACTAGAACAATGATTACAACGATGATACTAGCTAATCCTATTAGTCCACCGGGGATCTTGTCAATCCGGTTAGTTGAAGGTGATTCCGTGATAACAAGAATGTTCGGTGCTACCATAGATGCTTGATCTCCTAAATTGTTTACCGCGGTTATCTCTAGACTATACATGCCTGAATCTAAATCTGAGCTATCCAGTACTCCCTCGAAGACACTTCCTTCTTCAATAAAATCTATACGATTACCTTTCTTTTCACCATTCTCATCGATTATCTCACCCCACACCTGTGTAATACCTGACGCGTCTTCTGCGATAACTGATACCTCAAATTCTGTTCCAGACTCACCGTCTTCAGGGGAGATACTGTAGAAAGCTACTTTAATTGATGAGATAAGAAACTCGATTCGATACGAGACCTCAGTATCCTCGATAGTGCAGGTCCAAACAACCGATTCTCTCTCATCACCTCTGTTAACATCTAAAGTGGGGGAGTTGGGTAGATCTGAGGAGGCTCCGATAACGGTTGCTTTCGGTGGGAGAATCACCTTATAGGTTTCTCTACTTTCTCCTCCTACAAAGTTATATCCTATCTTAAGGTAATGGTCTGGCTTTAGCTCTTCGAAGAGTCTACCCTTCTGAGTATACCTGATAATCACAGTGAGAAGCTCATTGGATTCTAATCCTTCATACTTGAAGGTTAAATCGGTGATATCGTCTCGATCAGCCAGATAGGAAGTGAGTCCCTGCTCGAAGTCGTCACGATCCTCCTTTATGCGTGATCGAAGCTCCTGAGCTTCACTAGAATTAACATAGGTTGTCTTTGACTCAAAATTGCATTGAGTAAGAGAGACATAATCCATTACAGTGTAAACTATTGTTCGTTCCTTCAATGTCCTGTTTTGTTGTGTCGTTATCGAGGTGGCTACAGTCGTTGTCGGTAGAGTTGTAGTGGAAAGCGTGGTTGTCAAGGTCATTGCTGACTTCTTTATGATCTCAAAGGATGTTTCAGCTTCTCCGGATTCATACCCTGCATATTTCACTGTTACCTTTGCATAACTTGCTCCTAGTGAGGTGGCTTCTCTCCGCACTTCAAAATACCCTGAACTGTCCGTCACCTCCTTTAGATTATACGATTGAGAGCCTATCTCCAAATCAATTCTAACCGTCGCTAAAAAAATGGGTGTGCCCTCTTCATCCAATACGTATCCAGAGACGACAATGTTATCTCCGTAAACGTAAACAGGTTTATCCGTTTGCACTGTGACCTGCATTTTCTCTTCTTGTCCGTTAATTGACACGGAGGAGTTCACAAAGAGAAGTGTAAAGAGAATAATAATACAAACGATTTCATTATACCTAACTGGAGGTTTCATAGATTTCACTCCATTTCTTTCAAGCGTAACTGGATATCCCATACTTCTTCTCCATATAAGTCGGTTGCAGTCCAGAGCGTGTAGATCAGTTTTACTTCTTCCCATATTAGCGATATTAACGTTGAATACCAGAAATAGAGGTGTTTCCCAGCTGTTTTCGCTGTCTCAAGTTTATCTACCCACTCAGTCCAATCTCCACCCAACGGATCATACTTGTTATACTCTAAGTTGATGAGTTTATCCATGATATAGTTTTGAATGTCCTCTTGATCCATCCATTTCAACGTGTAATCTACGATATCCTGGAAACTTACTTGCTGTCCACTACTGACCTGCTTATAGTAATAATCCATAACAGCATTGTAAATTTTGAAGAGTTCCGCGAGGATCCAATCAACATTCTTGATCATACCCCAGTATTTCTCGCAGACCGGACAGAGATAGTGAAGTAACGCATCAATACCCTTCTCGATTACAATAATAACTATTTTAAGGATTGGAAGCGCCTGAAAAACAAATTTAAACGTCTGATAGGGCGTTCGGCCTTCAAAACATTTAAGGCGGAACGTCATATCAAACTCTCGTATTAACGGATTCTTAATCCCATTTGTTAGATCTTCCACTCGCTGACTTGTAATGGGCAGCTTCTCCAAGAGCCAGAGCGAATTGATCTGTTCACCGTCATAATTGGTTGGGAGGTAATACATCTGCATCGGAAACGCATACATGTTCTGCGCTGTGCCCTTCACTTTAACCTCAAAGGTTTCATCATCAAATTTTTTGATTGACTCCACCTTCAACGTAACAATAATCTGATTCTTCTCGGTACTCCCACGGACTCCCACAACTCCCTCATCCAAAGTCAATCGTAACTGTGTATTCACTAAAGCATTAAGAGGATCACCCACCTTCACTTCTTCACTCGACAACAACTCACAGAGAGCAGGAGGTTCCACAATAAACGTCGCTGATGTTTCTGCTTTCCCATAGCTTTCTGTTTCCACCCGAACAGTAACCGTCCATTCGCCTTCTTTAGCATCTTGTGGGATTGGATATCCAGATACATATCGTCCAGGAATGTCATTATATCCTGTTTGCGTTGTTAATTCTTTTACAAGGTTTTTTGTTGAATCTTTTATACTAATGGTAATCCTGCCTAAGACCGGTTCTCTCTCTTTAGCTAGGATAACCCACGCATCTCCTTGAATCCAGACGATCTGTGTTATACCTTGCTTCAAACTTGGTGGTACCTTAATGGATATGAAAAGCTCAGGAACAAGGGTTGTCTGTACTACTTCTTTGATTTTGATGGTTTCATGATGAGTCGTGGTTTCAGTGGTCGTAGTTAATCCTGTGGTTTCCCCTATAGTCGTGGTGGTCATTGTTGTGTACATAGTGGTGGCGAGGGCGGTGGTCCGCACCACTTCTCTGACTACCTCGGTTTGATCACGATACATTGTATCTGAGCTTGTGGTTAATCCGGTTGCTTCACCGGGGAATATTTGTGTTGTCGTTTGTGTGATTGAGGCGATGACGCCGACTGGAAATCGTATGGTGGTTGAGGTGGGGGGATGATCATCCTTTTCTGCTCGAACATGGACTGTCCACGTCCCCAGTGCTGCTGTTTTACTTAGAGTATAAGTAACATCATACGCTCCTAAGTGGAATGCTTCTGTTTCAGTTGAAATCGTCTTCACGATTTGACCGCGTGGATCCTTAAACGTTACCGTCACTTTGGCACCAGGTACTTTCTCTCCTTCCAGTGTGACGTACCCAGATACATCTACTTTAGCTCCAGGCATGTAGCTTGACGTGTCAAGATGAGCAGTAACCTTTAACCCAGCTGATTCAAGAACCACGATCCTCTCCGTGTCTGAGACCGTGGGAAAATCTGCTTTCGTTGCAGTAGCCTTCACCGTCCACTCGCCTGGAGACGAATGTTTATCAAGCGTCCACTCTATCTGATAGAATCCACCGCTATCCGTTGTCTTATACGTTGAATAGGTTTTACCTGTTGGATCAGTTATTGTTATTGAGACCGTTGCTCCAGCGACTGGTTGACCGAGTTCATCATAAACGCCACCAAACATGATGAAGGTGGATCCCTGCAATAGCGAGTTTTTATCAATCTCAAGAACGATTCTTGGTTGACCTGTAGTCTCTGAAGTAATAGTTTCAGTAATTTCCGAAGTAATTGTCTCCGAAGTGAGAGTCTCCGAGGTTATTGGCTCTGAAGTTTTGCTTCCATAAAATTCGATATAGGGAGTATGATCTAAACCTCCTCCATCACTCTCAAATACTGTCCGCACTTCAGATGACCAGAAAAACCAGGCGTCAATCATACTATCACCGTCAGTTTTGCTGGATAACTTGATCATGAAAGTAGTATAGGTTCTCCCGTTATCGATGTCATCTTGCATAGCAGCGGTAATATCAATGGATACTGGAGTATTCTTCGTACTTAGTACCCCTGCACAGTTAGGAGTTTCCGTAGATCCAATCAAGACTCCAGGATCATTCCCGATGGAAGACGCATAGAAATCGTTCGCATCAAGAATATCATAATCGTCAATGTGAATAACCTCGCAATCTCCAAGCCCTGGATTTGTTGTTGGACCAGAATAATAATGTGGGTCTTGATCAACAAGATACGGAGATCCCCAATCCTTAATGCTCTGTGAAACATAAAGATGCATTTTCGCATCCGATATTATTCCCGCTATCCCAGAGAGGCTGAATTTAATAAAACCACAAATAATACTATTTTCGACACCATCTCCAACAGCCAAATTAGGTCCTATATCTTCCAAAGCCTCTTCCTCAAAAGGACCAAGGCAGTCAGCTACATTTCCATCACTACCTACTGATCCATCGCTTATATCACCGTATACGATATGAGAATTTATATCAGCTTTAACTACATCTAAATCTAGTCCTGAGAAATCTAAGTATAATTCCTTGTCATCTGATTTATTGCTGAATCGAATTTCTGTCTCTAATATGTTGGGAAGTAGAAGAATGATCAGTAAACTTAATGATATTACGCTAACTCGTGATATTAACAAGGTTACCTCATTCAATCCACACTAAAAGTAAATATATATATAGTAAACACCTATTTACTATATAAATGATTAATTATTCATAAGTTTCTCGTAATTATTAAATTGGGAAGTATACAAAAAATTGAAGAAAAGACTATTTTTGGAGGAACTAGTTTGCTACAATCCAGATATTTGATAGTTCTATG
Source organism: uncultured Candidatus Bathyarchaeia archaeon (assembly GCA_964489085.1). Lineage (GTDB taxonomy): Archaea > Thermoproteota > Bathyarchaeia > 40CM-2-53-6 > DTGE01 > CAZAXO01. The sequence continues at coordinate 4 of CAZAXO010000189.1, read as the reverse complement.
TACC
>CAZAXO010000188.1:0-4648 GCA_964489085.1 uncultured Candidatus Bathyarchaeia archaeon | reverse complement strand
TAATAAAATTGACGCGACCCCGATGATATCGAAAAGCCCATATCAATCACCCAATGAAGTCAGACTACTAAATAATTTCCTGAACATAAAGCGGATTCCTGTTGTCATTAGCGCAGTAAAGATCCTAAAAGAAGATATTGGAGATACACTCCCTATTGTTGCTGGATTAACAGGTCCATTTACCTTAGCAAGTCATCTATGCGGCGCAGAGAATCTGCTGCAATGGATAATTCTAGACCCTGCAAAAGTGCAGGGATTTATGAAAGTAGCCACTAAAGTCGGAATTATTTTCGGTAAGGCTCTTAGAATTGCGGGGGCTGATGTGATCTCAATAGCTGATCCCTCAGCGTCAGGAAGTGCTCTAAGCAAAAAAATGTTTTCAGATTTTGTGAAGCCTAGCTTAAAAAAGATGGTGAAAGAAATAGGCGGATATACCATGTTGCATATTTGCGGAGATGCTATGCCTATACTGGATGAGATGGTTGATATTGGTGCGACTGCAATAAGTATAGATGAGACGGTTGATGTAGCCAAAGCCAAAATAGTAACTGATAAAAAATCTCTTCTTGTTGGAAATATCTCAGCAAGTAGAACATTACTCCTTGGCGATCCGAATATGGTTAAGAATGAAAGTATAGAAGCCCTCAAGAAAGGTGTGGATGTCCTTGCACCAGGATGTGGTATACCGCCAAGAACACCTAACAATAATTTGAAAGCATTGGTAGAAGCAGTTCTTGAATTTAGTGATAAATCAGTAACACTTTAACTTTGATTTAATGATTATTATTTTTCTTTATTTTTTCTACAAATTCTGGAAACATCTTTTGAAGTGGATGATTGCTAGTAATTGCGTTTTTGGATTCACCTTCAAGAAATATACTCTTAATAATCGCATCGATGGTACTACATGTTGGGAATATCCATTCTTGATCTTCTATTGGTCCGTATAATATGAAGTCATTATATAGTGACAAAGGAAATGTTTGTGCGGCAGCTTCACATGCTTTGGTTACTTTTTGATTCCATATTTTATTGGATGTTCTCCAGGTAGTCGTTGCATTTGCTGGTCCTAAACCACATGGAAATCCCAGCTCTTCTTTTATTAAGTATCCTGCTTTCGCTGCGATTCCTATACTTGGTATAAAGCTTGTGGCACTGGTATCTATAATTACTTTTTTTATACCTGCTTCCTCAGCAATCGTTAGTAGACCTTGCTGATCACTTGTCCCCTTAAGAATAGATAGTGCTCCTGATGACCAATGATTTTTTGGATTAAATGTTAACAATAATGCTGTATCTAAATTTGAATTCTTTAAGGCGTCGAGTTCAGCCTTAGCGTTAGCGAACCAGATACTATTGTAAATACATCGACTATTCAGCCCTACTTCTTCTATCAATTTAAGTCCTTTTATCCGTATATCTTGGGGCCATGCATCAAAAAGGATAGGGGTATCAGTTGCCTTTTCGATAAAATCGAGTATATTCTTCAATGCATCTTCAGATTCTATTACCACATCAAGCATTGAAGGATTACCCGTGATATCGGAGAGTTCTTCCTGACGTTTTATTAATGTCTCAGCAGCTACTTGATCAAAGAGACCTTTCTTAGTGTCTTTAACTATTTTATGTCCTGAATAGAATATAGAGCCAATAAGGAGGGTGGGTAACTCTCCGGGTTGGCCCCCTACTTCAACTTTACCAATTTGTACAATTTTCTGTTCTGTTGTGAATTTAAACAATTATTCTTCACCAAAGAGTATATTAACCATACGTGTGTGCTGCATCTACGAATGCTTGCATATTCTCTATAGGTGTATCTATCCAGAAATCGCATCCAGGCGCTACTAAAGTAACTCCATCATTGATAACATTTCTTACAGATTCGTTTATCTTTGCACTGGTACCTTTTGAGATGATATTATAGGGATCAATATTTCCTACTATTGGATATCTTGACTTAACTGTATTTGTAATTTCTCTAGCTTGTTTTATAGGGGTGCTCTGATCGATTGATATTGCTTCAGCTTCACACTTCATCATCATCGGAATGATTGCTTCGGTTGAACCACAGATATGAAGGATACGTGGAGGTTTAACTTTTTCAATTAGTTTTTTTAGATTAGGTTGAATAAATTCTTGAAAGTGGCTTGGAGATACATTATTTGTTGAACACCCCTCTTCCCTAAACGTTATAATATCTGCTCCCGCTTCTTTGTAGGCATTTGCTATTGCCGCAAAACATTCTAAGGTTATTTTATAAAATTCTTTTACTTTCTTTGGATCAAGCTTTATCCACATTAAAAAAGTTGATGTGTCAACAAGATAACTACTAATACTGGTAAATGGGCAATTAATATACGCGATGATAGGGGCTGTACCTTCATACTTATTCTTTAACAGTTGTATTGCTTCAACAATTAGTGGAACACGACCTTGACTTGCAGGATCGTTTGGAATCATAAGATCCGAAATATCTTTGAGTATAAAATCTTTTGGAGACGGCCATTTTACTTTTCCTTCAAAATAATTTATTGGTGCGCCTAGGATTTCTGCTTCGACGACTAGATCGAAGGGGACGGTGATGTTGTCTAAGCCGCAGAGTCGATGCGCGGCTGAGGCGAGTTTCATCATCTTCTCCGGGTTCCTATGCGCTTCAGGCCAATACGCATCCTCTACCTCCATGAACTGCTTTGTATACGTGCCAACAGAATTAATAACGGGCGTCCCATCTGCACTCTGCTCCTTCAATGCTGAAATAACTTTATTATATGAATTAGTTTTCATTTGATAATCACATTAACTTTCTATTTTTGGTGTCCTAATCTCTCCAGCAAGTCTTTTGTGATTGGATACCTATCTAAATCCATATGTGGAAAAAACATGGACTTTGTATATTCCATAGTAAAATTGGGATCTATAGCTAATTCAAAATACTGGAGGTTCTTCGCAATCTTTTCAGCGTACTCTCTACATTCTTTTGATACAAGCATCATTCTCGCTCCGGTCCCTGCGGAATTTCCTACAAATTGTATTTTATCCAGAGAAATTTCAGGGTACATTCCTATAGTTCTCGCACTTTCAGGATCAATATAATTTCCAAATGCACCCGCCAAGACAAGTTTATCAATATCTCTTTCAGTGATATTCATCTTCATCATCATAACTGCGGCGCCTGTATGCATAGCTGCTTTTGCTAATTGCAGTTCACGAATATCTGATTCCGTTACTACAATATCGTTGTCTATGCCTGCATCTTGCTTCGATGCAATAACAAATTCTACTCCATTAGATCCTTTTCTAACATTTTCACGGTTATCCGAGTCTAAAATCTTACCTTTATTTGTTAGAATACCTGCCTTGAGAAGCTCAGAAAGGATATCTATTAAACCTGATCCACATAATCCTACAGGCAGGGAATCATCTATGGTACGATAAGTCACTTCACCAGTTCCCGGATCGATACTTACTTTCTCTATCGCTCCCGTTGCAGCTCTCATACCATATTGGATATGCATACCTTCAAAAGCAGGACCTGAAGCACAGGAACACGTCATAACCTTATCTTTATTCCCAAGAGCGATCTCGGTGTTTGTTCCAATATCTATACAGAGAATCATTTGATCAGATCGAAGGATATCTGCTACCATTACACCTGCAACAGTATCTCCTCCTACGAAACCACCAATTGTGGGTGCCACATAGATATTTCCATAGGTAGATAATCGAAGTCCATCGATTTTATCCACTTGAATATTCTTTCCCCGTGTGACCGCAGGAACATATGGACTAAGCGCAATCTGCTTCGCCGTTAAATTAAGAAATAAGTGATGCATACAGGTGTTACCGACAAATGATGCTTCATAGATCTCATCTGGTTTAATCTTAGTTCTCTCACAGCACTGTTGAATAAGATCATTTATCCCATCAATCACCACTCGTTGCAGTTCTTTCAGGTTCTCTGTACTCTGCATGGAATAATTTATTCTGGAGATAACATCTTCACCATAAGGAATCTGAGGATTCATTCTAGCAGAAGTCCCTACTACCTTACCACTAGTTAAATCAATTAAAAATCCAGCTAATTTGGTTGTTCCAATATCAACAGCTAAACCATAACATCGTTGAGAAGTATCGCCTGGTTCAACAGCTACTATCGTATGGTTATCCCATATAACAACTGTAACCTCTCCCTCTTTTTTTCTCACGTTTATAGGAAGTTGGCGTAAAGCATCAAAGGTAATAGATAGATCTTTTATGCCAAACCGTTCAGCAACTTCTTGCAGCAAACGTTCTTCATCTGATCGAATATCATGCAAACTAGCTTTAGGAACGGTTACTAGATATTTTTTTGTTACTTGGTCTAGAGTAACAGGTATATCAAGTCCTTCTGTTTGAAGCCTCTGTTTCCCTATCCTACTTCGCTCTGGTACTGAAATGATCATTTTGCCAGGAATTTTAGTGAGACACGCTATTCTATAAGCTTCTTTTATCTCATCTTGTGAGAGATGATTCATCTCATTTTTCGTTAGAGGGTTAAGTTCCTTCTCACTGAATTCTATTTTAACTTTACATTTACCGCATGATCCTTTTCCCGCACATAGTGAAGCAATATCTAATCCTAATGTATTCGCAGCTGCAAGGATGGTGG
>CAZAXO010000187.1:0-4671 GCA_964489085.1 uncultured Candidatus Bathyarchaeia archaeon | reverse complement strand
GCTATTTTCTTTTTATTAAATCCTTTATTTTGAAGTCTTTTCTCTAATATTTCGGGTGAACATCTTAGTATGAAAATTTTTCCAACTATCTCAACTGGTACGATAAGATGAGCTAAATGACTGTCGAGTATAATATAGGGATCTTGTGATTTGTGTGCAATACCTTGTAAATATTTTGAGGTTTTTTTTAGATCAATGATCCATGAATCATGTTGTCTTTTGTAGTTTATGAAGAGATTTTCATTCATATTATCTTTAGAAATTTCTATGTATGGATATTGGGTTTTTTTTGAAAGCAGTTGACCAAGGGTAGTCTTTCCTGTTCCAGGTGTACCGGTTATTATAATAAATTTTGTGGTGGTCGGTGTTCAACTCCTTCTTATATATGGTGCTCCGGGCGGGATTTGAACCCACGTCGACGGGTGTCTCCAATAGTTCGAGAGCCCGCCATACTTAACCGGGCTATACTACCGGAGCCCATGAGAGAGCCGCATATTACGAATATTGAAATATTCGCCCCGGTTGTTTACTCTCTCAAAGTCAAAAGATATTTCTAAGTTATTTTAACTTTTACTTATCTAAATCAATACTTAGTAATCTTTTACTCATTGCTTATTATCATTCACTAGATGATACCATAATTTAAGATCTTTATTAGTAAAATGAGATCCACAAACCACACTACGTTACCGCGACTACACGGTACCCTTCGTAACTTTTTCCATACTGCTAATGGGATACTAGGTAAAGGAAACGATAATTCAACAATGTTATTTAACCAGATTAACTGAAAAGGAAGTACTTTCACCTCCACGTTCTTTACTCGTTTCTTCTCTGTTGCTTTTGGGATACCGTAAAGGAAGAGCTATTTTACACAACCGTTCTTTCACTATTCTTCGGTGTGGGGGTTGGGGGTATCATGGATTCATATGATAACATTAAAGATTATATACCCATATATAACCTAATACTATAACGAAATAACAAGAGATGCGTGAATTAGCTTTCACTCTCCTCATCTTCTTAAATCACTTAATCTTCAACAGTTAAACCTATGACACTTAATGAAGATAAAATGGAGAAGGAGGTTAAAATAATTAATAAAGCTCTCAGGGAGATACGGGATAGAGTAGATGTTACGATTGGAAATACATCTACATTGATAGATCGTGTCATCTATATTGAAAACCAAATTAGAAAACAAGCTGGTAAAGCGATATAAGTTACTCCTGAAGAGATGTTAGATTCTAATCTCAACAACGAGTAATCAAGTACATGGGTTTGGGTCCCACCCCTCGCACCAGAAAAAACACATTTCAAGCCTATTTTAAGTAAATATCCATGTATTGGGGTTATTCTTGTAGTGAATTTTTACTGGTAAAATCATTTATACATAGTAATTAAGTTAGCTTGCTAGTTTAGTTTAACATATGTTCAAGTAATATTCTCAATCCAATGGTTATCAAAATTATACCACCTAGAATCTCTATCTTGTTACCGAGAACATGTCCAAAGTGTTTACCAAAGTAGACTCCTATGAATGAAAGTGAGAAAGTTACTAGACCAATAATGATCGCAGGAGTCACGATTGCAACATTTAGAAATGATAAACTCATCCCAACCGCCAAAGCATCTATACTTGTAGCGACGGAAAGTATTAGTAAAGTGCTGATGCTTAGAGAATTAATTAGTTTTTCAGATCCCTTTTTAGTTGATTCATAAATCATCCTACCACCAACCAAACATAAAAGCCCAAAAGCTATCCAATGGTCAAAACCTGAGATAAAATCTATAATGCTAATACCAGCTAGCCATCCCAGTATCGGCATAAATGCCTGAAATAATCCAAATGAAATTCCGAGCTTTAGAGCATCAGCTAGTTTTAAGGATTTATTTACTAATCCATGCGTAATAGATACAGAAAACGCGTCCATTGCCAAGCTTAAAGCTATGAAAACTAAGGTTAAATCCAATCAATTTCACATCTATTTCGTAAGCACTCCATACTTAAACTAAAAAATATTCCTCAATTCTCTCGTCTATGAACCTCGCTGTCGCTGCACTTCAGATCATCATGATCATATACTAGTTAACTGGTAGAAAATGTAAAGTAGTTACATAACGTACCTTTCCATTTATCAACCATGACATCACACCAGTTTAAAAAATAACCTTCATCACTAAATTACATCTTCTTTTTTATGATATACTTCAAATATACGTAAACCAGAGGTTACAATCAATTTATTACTACGAGTCTTAAAGAAATATGTAACAGATGAGGAATCGCTATGAAAAAAATAAATACACTCCTCATTATGGCACTTCTGACTATATATATTGTTTCATTCTCAGCACCATCTCTATTATTTGCTCAATCATCAGGAAACCCTTTCCAATATACTCTTGAGGGATTAACCCGTTCACCAAATGTGACGATGACAACTGGGTCCCTAGCAGGGTGGAACGAGGATGACTGGATTCCTTTCCAACTTACTATTATCAACAAGGGTGAAGGCGAACAGATAACTGAAGCAGCCGTAAACCTTGAATATGAAAACGAGGATAGAATTGGTATTGACGCGTTTGCAGCTTGCTTCTCAGATTCTGCACCCGATTGTGGGAATGGCGGGAAACCGACAATCGGCTCCTCCGCTTTTGGAAATGGATCTCTCTGGATGGTTCTAGTTAATTCATCGATTCAAGCACCATCAGTCAATTTCTCTTCTCTTCCTGGAGGCGTTAACACTATTCAGTGGCGTTTAGGTTCATTACTGATACCTGAAAACAGTTCACTTTCAATTCGATGGGCAGTTCACCTAGCTAAAGGTAACTCGACAAATCTAGCCTGCGCTGATGATAGTCCTCTAGCACCATGTTCTCAACAGACTGTTCCTTCTGGTATGGGTGCAGCTTCATGGCCCGGGAGCTCTCTTCAAGTAAGAGCCACATCACCAATACTGGGAGAACGAACTGTCTCAATTAACGTTGCCCAACAGACAACAGAGCCTGTTCCAGAAGGGTGTCTTATCGCAACAGCAGCATATGGCAGTGAACTGGCGTCTCCTGTCCAGTTTCTTCGCAGCTTCAGAGATGAACAAGTTATGAAGACGTTTGCGGGAAGCAGTTTTATGGAGGCTTTCAATTGCTTCTACTATTCTTTCAGTCCAACTGTTGCTGAAGAGATCGCAGAGAACTCAGCTTTGAAATTGCCTACAAGGATTTGTATCTACCCTTTAATTGGAACATTATATCTTTCTTCTCAGATTTATGAAATTTTTTCAGTGATACCAGAAGTTGCTGTAGTAATGGCGGGATTTTCAGCAAGCATCATAATAGGAGCTGTATACCTGTTTCCAGTTTTTTTGATGGGATCCTTCTTTATGAAAGAGAATAGGCATATAATTACAAAAGCTTGTAAATGGATTTTTCTTACTTCTATCTGTGGATTTCTCGCTATCATTATTGGAGAGGCGGTTCCCTCACGAAATCTTGCAATGATGGGTAGTGCATTGTTTGTGATAACCCTTATTCTTATTTCAGGAATAAGCTTGACAAAAATCAGTAACTACATTCTCAACAGATTAAGTCATAGATGAAAAACTGTTATACAACATCTTATCTAATTGGTAAATAATATTAATACTCATCGAATTAAATGCTATAGCATTTTTACCGATAAATTGGGGTTTTGATCCCACTTCCCCCGCACCACAAAACGAACATTTCAAGCTTATTTTTATCAAATAAGGAAGAAATAATCCTTGAATGCTGGTTACGATTCTGACCCCTATTTACTGGTAAAATCGTGTATAAAAAAGGATTCAATTGATACTTGACTCTGTTATCAAAGATCTAGAATCGCTCTTTTATCGCTATTCAGTTTTGGGTGCATATTGAGGAGAAATAAGATTTTTCAATAATTACATTAATCATTTGCAGATCATTTAAATAGTGAATATAGTCTATATACTCCCTAACAAGGTATAAGTTATGAGTAGTTGTTGTAAAGAGATGTGTATGTTATCAAACGGATCATCATCGATATTCCAGGTGAAGTCATAGCGCAATCTTTCTCTTTACTTGAGGTTGTATGGTTTTGATTATTTCATTTAGAAGTAGAAGTTATTTATTTGGTGACTTTTCAATGGAGGCGGGTAAGAGTGCGTGAAGTGAAGGTAGCATTTAATAATGCAGGATATATGCGTAATGATAAGAACCTATCGAATATCATTGAAAATTTATCAACTTCGACAAATAATGTTCTCATTTGGGGTCTTCTGGAAAGGGGAATTGATGAGATCTATCAATTTAACACGCAATCTGTGAAGTTTAATGAGGACCGTATTCCTTTCACTAATGCTGTGAAATTACAAGTATCTACGAATAAGAAAGGGAGAACAAACAATGATGCTACTCTATTATCTTATGGAAGTATAACCTGTTCCTTCCTTGAAACTGTTGAAATGAAGTTAAATGAGTTTGATATCATCTTTATTCGTGGAGATGATGTTGAATCAAATCATGATATAGTTGAAGCGTATAGTGAAGTGAGCAATCCTCTTTTATTAAATTCTCCTGAGGGTACTCTCGCTGCTCAAGATAAGTTTGAGATAAAAGAGAGAGCGGAGAAGATGAATATTAAGATCCCTCAAACCTATAATGTTACCA
>CAZAXO010000186.1:0-4675 GCA_964489085.1 uncultured Candidatus Bathyarchaeia archaeon | reverse complement strand
CTCCAAAGTAACGTTATCCAATTCTCATGGGTCTATTGTATTAAAAGCTGTTAAATCGCGGCAAGCTCCTCATCGAGGTATCGTCTTTGTACCCTATGGACCTTGGGCTAACCAATTAACAGATTCATGGACACATGGTAGCGGTATGCCGTCATATAAAGGAGTTGAGGTAGAAGTGCAATCTACTAGTGATGATGATATTACCTCGCTTAAAACCCTACTTGAAAAACTTTAGAGGTTGTAGTGAATTGAAGATTCAAGATGTCGTATGTACTGTATGTGGATGTTGTTGTGATGATCTTGAAGTTGAAGTTACTAATAATCAAATAACAACTGTAAAGAATGCATGTGCTCTCTCCATCAGTAAATTAACTCACTCCAATAATCGGTTAAAGACTCCACTAATACGTAAAAACAATAGTCTCTCTGAGGTAAGCTACGATGAAGCTCTTGATCAAACGGCGGAAATCCTTGTAAATGCAAAGTATCCTCTTTTATGGGGTTGGAGTCTGACAAGTAATGAAACTGTTACATTAGGTGTAGAATTAGCAGAGGTTCTTGGTGGTGTAATCGATAACAATACTTCGGTATGTCATGGACCCGGATTACTCGGAATACATGATATTGGCGTCTCATCATGTACACTTGGTCAAGTTAAGAATAGAGCAGATCTTATAGTATACTGGGGATCGAATCCCGTACACGCCCATCCTAGACATATGAGTAGATATACTGTAATGGCTCAAGGATATTTCAGAAAAGCACGAAAAGAACGAACACTGATTGTGGTAGATGTACGGAAAACTGATACTGCTAAATTAGCTGACAAGTTTATACAAGTTGAACCAGGTGGTGACTATGAATTATTAACAGCTCTAAGATGCGCTGTGAGGGGTGAAGAGCTAGAAGGTGATAGTGTTTCCGGTGTTTCTGTTGAAGAAGTTGAAGAACTCGCAGATATGCTCATTCGATGCGAGTTTGGAGCTCTCTTTTATGGTGTCGGTTTAACAATGAGCTTAGGGAAAACTAGGAATATTGATATTGCTCTTAGTTTGGTTCGTGATTTAAATGCTAGAACTAAATTTATCATCCTTCCAGTAAGAGGACACTTTAATGTTACTGGTTCAAATGAAGTTATTACCTGGTTAACGGGATACCCATTCGGTGTAGACTTCAGTCACCGTTACCCCTTTTATAATCCTGGTGATACAACAGCGGTTGACATTTTACGACGAGGAGATTGTGATGCTATGTTTGTGTTGGCATCAGATCCTGCAGCTCATCTTCCATTAAGTGTAGTGAAGAAAATTCGTAAGATACCTCTTATCAGTGTCGATCCGCATAGATCAGCAACTACTGAAGTTTCTAATATCGCTATTCCATCTACACAAGTAGGAATTGAAACTGAAGGTATGGTCTATCGAATGGATGGTGTTCCCTTGCAATGCAAGAAACTTGTAGAACCTCAGAAAGGGTTGAAGGCCGATGAAGAAATACTACGATCATTATTGGAGAGAGTGAAATCATTAAAGAGAGGTTAAAAAATGGAACTGTTAGTTAAGAATGGATTGGTATTTGATCCATTAAATAATATCAACGGAGAAAAAATGGATATCAGTATTAAAGACGGTGAAATTGTTGAAGATGTAGATTCTCCTACTCAGATTATCAATGCCTCTAATATGATGGTGATGCCAGGAGGCGTTGACATTCACTCTCACATTGCTGGAAGTAAAGTCAATGCAGGTCGACTTATGAGACCTGAAGATCACTTTCAAGATTATGAATCTAAAACGCCTAATAGGAGAAGTGGGGTTGGTTACTCGATCCCTTCAACATTTATTACTGGATATCGATACTCGGAAATGGGTTATACTACAGTTTTTGAGCCAGCAGCTCCCCCCCTCAAGACCAAACATACTCATGAAGAGTTAAATGATACTCCTATGCTCGACAAAGGGTGCTTTCCTCTTCTAGGAAATAACTGGTTTATTATGAACTATGTTAGAAATAACCAGATCGAAGAGTGCCAAGCATTTATAGCCTATATGCTCGAGGCGACGAAAGGTTTTGCAGTAAAGATTGTGAATCCTGGAGGCGTAGAAGCGTGGAGTTGGGGTCGCTATATAGTTGGATTGGACGATGAAGTTCCAAGGTTTAATGTAACACCTCGAGAAATAATTGGGATGCTATGTCAAGTAAATTCAAGATTAAACTTGCCTCATCCCATCCATCTCCACACAAATAATTTGGCGAGAATTGGAAATTTCGACACTACAATAGAGACGATGGAAACTGTAAGACGTCTCTCTGCAGAGGATAAATGTAATATTCATGTAACTCACGTCCAGTTTACGGGAAGAAAAGGTAATTCATGGAATAGCATACGGTCTGGAGCATCTGAGATAGCTCGTTATGTAAATAATCATCGTCATGTGGAGATAGATATTGGTCAGATTATTTTTGGTAATACAACCACAATGACTGCAGATGGATCCTTTCAGTATATGCTTCATCTGCTTTCAGGAAATAAATGGACGAATGCGGATGTTGAAGCTGAAACTGGTGCTGGTATTGTTCCTTATACTTATCGAAGGAGTAATTATGTGAATGCTATTCAATGGGGGATAGGATTAGAGCTTGCTCTTCTTATAGATGATCCATGGAGGATTCATATGACTACTGACCATCCGAACGCTGGTCCATTCACTGAATATCCTAGAGTTATAGCTTGGCTTATCAGTAAAGATGCTCGAGAAAAGACATTAAAACGAATCAATAAGACAGCACGAAAACGTTTAGTTCTTCCTTCAATAGATAGAGAATATACAATGGAAGAGATAGCTATTATTACTAGGTCAGCAACAGCGAAATCCCTTGGATTATCTATGAAAGGTCATCTCGGAGTGGGAGCAGATGCGGATATTGCCATCTATAACATAGATATGAATAGACTTGATTCTTCTAAAGATTATAGGATGATCCGTAAAGCTCTCCGGAAAGCAACTTATACTATAAAAGATGGGGAAATCGTCGTAAAGGATGGGGAAATAATGAAGACAGTATTCGGTAAAACTTTATGGGTTAAACCAGTGGTTAAGCAAGATTTACTTGAGAAGGTGAAAACTGATATCTCCAAGAAGTTTGAAGAGTATTACACGGTGAAATTTTCAAATTATCCTGTTCAGGAATCATCTCTCGCAGAATCCTCTAAGATTAAGATTAAGGAGGGAAAATGAATGGGTTATCTACTTGAACTGAAGGATAGTCTTAAAGTTCCTTTAGATATGTCCTCTATAATTCCAGAAAATTTTATTTCGAAGTCAATTGAAGCATTCGATACATTAGAACTTTGGGAAGGAAATTGTAAGCGATCTCTTAACAAAATCTTCACTATCAAAAAAACCGATGACGATTATATTACGTTCTCAGGAGATTTAAGTAAAGCGAGGAGGATCGGAAGTAAGATGAAGTCTGGCAGTTTAATTGTTCGAGGTAATGCTGGAATGTATGTAGGTGAAGGAATGATGGGTGGAAAGATATTCGTTGAAGGAGATGTAGGTGCTTGGCTTGGTTCAAGAATGGTTGGAGGTGAGATAAGTGTAAGTGGAGATGCGGGAGATTTTGTTGGTTCATCCTATAGGGGAAGTCGAGAGGGGATGAAGAGTGGGCGAATAATTGTTCATGGTAACGCTGGGGAGGAGATTGGATGCTGGATGCGAGGTGGAATTATTAAGATTAAAGGTAATGCTGGAAGTTTCCCTGGTATTCACATGATTGATGGAGTTATTATGGTTGAGGGTGATTGTTGCGGAAGAGCAGGAGCGGAGATGACAGGAGGTAAAATAATCATCCAAGGAAAGATAGACTCAAAACTATCTAGTTTTCAAACTTCAACTATAAAGAAGAAGGTGAAGATGGAGGGAACAAAAATTGAAGGTCCTTTTTACCTTTTTGAAGGTGATGTGAATGAACAAGGCTCAGGTAAACTCTATATTAATAAAATTCACAATACTCACCTGAAGTGGTGTGAAGAATTCATAGGAGAGATTGATTAAAAAATGGATAGGTTGAATCAAAGCATAAATGATCGTGCTGTAGCTGCTGTCTCAAAAATTCTTGATAATACGGATGACTTAGGAGTGGACGTTGTGAGTGGTGAGGGAGGAGCTACGATTATTGATGCAGGAGTAAAATGTGAAGGAAGCTTTAAGGTCGGTTGTTTCCTTACGGAAATTTGTATGGGAGGTCTTGGAAAAGCAACATTAGGATTATCAAATTATGGTGATCTGACTCTTCCAGTAGTATTCGTTGAGACAAGTAAACCTGGTGAGGCGCTGCTCGGATCACAATTTGCAGGATGGAAAATCAATGTAGACGGCTATTTTGCTATGGGGTCTGGTCCAGCAAGAGCTTTATCTCTAAAACCAAAAAAAATTTATGAAGAGATTCAATACAAGGATGAAGCTAATCATGCAGTTATTGTTCTTGAGTCTGATAATCTACCCTCCAAAGCTGCTCTAAAGTATATTGCTGAACGATGTAGAATACCATTAGAAAATTTATCTGTATTAGTAGCTTCAACTTCGAGTATCGCTGGTTCTGTTCAAATTTCAGGAAGAATAGCTGAAACAGGTATGCATCGACTGGTCACTCTTGGATTGAATCCCCGAGT
>CAZAXO010000185.1:0-4704 GCA_964489085.1 uncultured Candidatus Bathyarchaeia archaeon | reverse complement strand
ATATTAATGTGAATGCTATCTGTCCCGGATTCGTTGAAGGACCACGTATTGACATGGTTATAAAAAATGCTGCGAAAGCGGAAGGAGTTCCCGAAGAAGAGGTGAGAAATCGATTTATCTCAGCTTCTCCATTGCAACGGATGGTAACAGCAGATGATATTGCTAAAACCTCGGTCTTTCTTGCATCTGATGCGTCTAAGAGAATTACAGGTCAAGACATTAATGTCACCGCAGGAGTTATCATGTATTAATTTGCTCTCTTGGAGGATAAGTAGCTTTATATTTATTTTAGATGATATGTATGAGGGAACCTTATGAACTTATTTAAACTTCGATTGTCAATGTTAGGTACTATAGCATTTATCATTGCAGCTTCAACGTTAGCATTTACCATACTTATGAGTTTATTTGGATCGTTTAATCTCGTTTCACTCGGATTCATCGTTATTATTTTTAATATAATTCAATGGCTTATCGCACCCTATCTGATCAATGCGATGTATAAGGTTAAGGAAGTTACAAACACTAGTAGTCCGAAACTCTATAGAATAGTACAAAATTTAAGTGCTAAATCAGGATTGAAAATGCCGAAAGTTATGATTGCGAACATCCCTATTCCAAATGCGTTTGCCTATGGTTCACCCCTTAAAGGTAATCACGTTGCTGTTACGAAGGGATTATTGAATACATTAGAGGAAGAAGAGGTTGAGGCGGTTGTTGGCCATGAGCTTGGTCACCTAAAACATAAGGATGTTCAAGTAATGATGTTTGCTTCTTTGTTACCTGCTGTATTTTATTTTATTGGCTATTCCTTTATGATGTCAGCTATGTTTGGAGGAGGAAGTAGAAGAGGAGAAGGAGGAGCAGCTCCTGTATTAATTGGCGTTGCTTCTATGGCTATCTATTGGATCTTAAGTCTTTTTGTTTTAGGTTTAAGTCGATTACGAGAATATTATGCTGATCAGCATAGTGCTAGTATCGTCGAGGATGGACCGAGGAAATTGTCTGAAGGATTAGCGAAAATTGTCTCTTCAAATGCGCAAGCGAAGATGCAACAGAGAAGAACCTCAAGTAATAATAGCTTTAAAACATTATTTATTGATGATCCGGATAGTGCAGAAAACGATTTAGCGGGTATGGCTCAAATCCAGTGGATGATGACAGATCAACAATTGGTGAGGAAAGTTCTGTCCAGAAAAGTTTCATCAATGGATTCAATTCTTGAGTTATTCTCATCACATCCGAATATTGTTAAAAGATTAACTGCTTTACACAAAATGGCTTAAAAGACTTTATAATTGAAAACGTTTGATTAGTTTCTGAGGTAAAAGTGAACGCAAGATCGTTACATATAGATGAGAAAAAAAGTAACTGTACTACTCGACTTATGCGTTATTAATTGTTATGGATTATTATCCTTTTTTTTCCTGCTGCTTAGTTTGAATGGTTTCCTCTCTTCTTCAAATCTTTTTTTATAAAATTCACAATTTTCCCATGTTGGATAAATTGAGCAGAGTTGGTTCACCTTACTCTCTTTTAACTCTTGGAGAGGAAAAACAGCTATACACTGATATCGTTTCATAATAAGTAAGCGGCGTGATCTTCGAAGATAGGGACAATCCCTCATACAAAATCCTCCATCAGTATCAGTAAAATACCTTAATTATAACTTAAATCTTTAGTCTAACCATACCGTGAAAAATTATGAAATAATTTCTAATGAATACAAGAGTAGGATACTACGATGAACGAAAAGATTAGAATAAAAAGGATACTTGAAATTCTTAAAAGAGAATACTCGAACAGGAACTATTATCTCACTTTTCATAATCCACTTGAACTTCTAATTGCTTCCATACTCTCAATACAAGTTCACGATGAAATAGTAAATTCTACCACTCCAACTCTTTTTAGAAAATATAAGACGATCAAAGATTATGCAAATACTAATCTCCAAGAGCTCATATATGATATTAAATCTATATCATTTTCTAGAAAAAAAGCTGAATATATCATTAAAGCCTGTAAAATTATGCAAAGAGAATATAATAGTGAGATTCCGAAAAATATAGATGAACTTACGTCGTTACCAGGTATAGGAAGAAAAACAGCGAATATAATTTTAACTCACGCTTTTGGGATTGTACAAGGAATTCCCTGTGATACTCATTGTATAAGAGTATCATCGCGATTATATCTGACGGTAAATACTAATCCAGATAAGATCGCAAAAGACTTACAAAACATATTTCCATTAGACACTTGGAAGCAGATTCCAATCTTTTTAAAAGCTCATGGTAAAGCTGTTTGCCAGGCTCGAAAAGCGTATTGTAGCACATGTAAATTATCGAAGCTATGTCCAAAAAAAGGAGTAACGAAGCAAATATGACTTTAAAAGAGTATGAGGAAAAACGAAATTTTATTAAGACACCTGAGCCGAAAGGAAAAACATTGCAAACAAAGAATAAGCGGATTTATATTATTCAGAAGCATCATGCTCGAAATTTACATTGGGATCTACGCTTGGAATATCATGGTGTTCTTAAAAGTTGGGCTATTCCCAAAGAACCACCTACCGATACAGGAGTAAAGAGGTTAGCAGTGAATGTGGAGGATCACCTTATAGATTACGCTGCTTTTGAAGGGATTATCCCTGAAGGCGAATATGGAGCAGGAACTGTCGAGATATGGGATAAAGGATCTTATGAACCTATGAAATGGGGTGAAAAAGAAATTATCATCAATATCAGTGGTTATAAATTAAAGGGAGAGTATGTTTTAATAAAGACTGATTATGGTCGAAGGAAAAATAGTTGGTTGTTCTTTAAGAAAACAATAAAATGAATTCGTTCATGTGTAGATAAGTTTAATCAATCTTTTTCCAAGAAAACCTAGAACAGATTCATATTACATATAATAGATAGTTGTTTAGATATTCCAAAATATTTTTATATGATCTAACTTTATAATTATTTAGGTGTACCTAAAATACTAGATGATGGAATTTATGACTAACACAAATGGATCCCTCACCAATCTTCCATATAATAGAGAAGCAAAGATCATCAAGTTTACTGGAGGCTATAGATTACATCATAAGCTTAGAGTCATTGGAATACGAGAAGGAAGAATAATTAAGATCATCACCAAACAACCGTTACACGGTCCACTTACTGTAGCGGTTAACGGTAAACAAGTTACCATTGGTAGAGGTATGTCAGAAAAAATCATTGTGGAGAAGATATGAAAAGAAAGATTGTGTTAATAGGTAACCAGAATGTAGGAAAAAGTGTTGTGATATTTTCTATTCTTTTATAATGAAAGTGAAGATAAATAACATTAAATATTCGCGGCTTCTTATTTAATAAAGAATTTTATGGTAGATATTATAGAAGTTAATGAAAATAATTGGGAACGTGAGGTTCTACAATCCAATATTTTAACAGCTGTTGACTTTTGGGATGATCATTGCTCATGGTGTCTCAAGTTCAATTCTCTCTATGAAACTGCAATGTCGGAATATGAAGGTAAAATTAAGTTTACCAAACTTAATATGAAGGAGAATCCAGGAAATAAGAGAATAGCTACTAAATATGATATCGTAGGGAAACCGACTCTGAAATTCTTTCTAAACGGACATGTTGTAGGTGAAGCGATAGGAGTGAAGACACAAGGGCGTTTGAAGAAAGTACTCAATAATATCTTAGAAAAACCAAAGAGAGTACTCGAAGATCAGCTCAGACTGTAGTATGTATTGATTTTACTATAAGATTAGAGGGAGTATGATTCTGTGTTAAGATGGACGAGTACTCGTTTAGGAATAAATTTTTTGATTTGAGATTAGTCTACTAAAATTGATTTCATGCCGGAAAATATCGTTAGTAAAAATGAGTAAAATTCTTCAGGTGGAGGGGCAGGTAATTTATTGAAGTTTAACAGTCGTGAGGTAACTTTGACTGGTTGCAGAGATATGTCTCCTTTCTGGATAAGTTCCTGTAAATATTCTTCTATATCCTTCTTTTTGAGTAGAGGGACCCCTTTCTCTTTTCTCCATCTATTTCCGTATTCTTCAATAAGTGTTGCCCATCCATCGAGCGTACTTAAATCGTAAGGAAAGTCTTTTTGAGGTAGTAATGGACTGAGTAAAGTCATTATCCAGCATCCTAATAATTCTGTTTGTGATGGAACGATGATTGCTTTAACGGCTTGTAAGAGGTCATCTTCCTCTGTTTGTAATTGGGTTGAGATATCATCTAAGCGTAATCGTTGCCCATCAAAGGCTAAGGTTAATTTTAATTGGAAATTTAATCCATCTTGTAGTTGGGTAAAGGCTTTTTGCATGGAATTTTCAACAAATGAATGGAGAAAGGTGGAGTATGTTTTGTTTAAGATTTCTGCTATGTTATGAATAACTGTTTCACCCATATCGTCGATATAGGTTGTGATGATCTTCTCTGTTTTTTTATCAATTGATGGTGCTGAAAGGTAAAGTTCATACGAGAATGGAAAATTACTGAAAATTTGTTGATTATATTGTATGGTTCCTTTTTGAACTTTGATGATGTGTTTTGTTGGTGATTCGAGGATGCCTAATTTGCTTTCTAGATGCTGTTGATATTCAGCTCCAAGGTTCGTTTTGGTATAGAGTCGTTGTGGAATCTTGAAGGCGCCGTCTATTTCCTTGACTTTAACATAGTGTTGGTT
>CAZAXO010000184.1:0-4803 GCA_964489085.1 uncultured Candidatus Bathyarchaeia archaeon | reverse complement strand
CCTTTACTGACATCAACTTGAATGCGGGTGAATCAGAGGAGCTCACCGTAACTTGGAAGACTGATGATGGTTTAACTCAGATACGGTTTCAGGTGGAACCTGATACTCTATCGGGAGACTCTAACCCATCAAACAATCAATTAGAGGAGACACTTGCTATTGGGTATAGTCTTATGATAAAACTTCCTGTAAATGCAACCGTTACCGTGAATGGAACAAAGTTTAATCCAGGCTCCGGTGGAGTTGTCTCACTTCAGATAGAACCCGGATCCTATATAACCATGGCTGTTGAAGACGTGGTTGCCATAGATACTGGGACACGATCAATCTTTCAGGATTGGGGTGATGGAATCACAGATAATCCAAGAACACTCACGGTTCAAGGTGGAGAAGTATTTGCGACCGAATACGGTACACAGTATCTCGTCCAAATTGAATCGAATAACGGCGACGTAAATGGTGACGGCTGGTATAATGAAGGAGCAACTGCTAATGTGAAAGCAGAGACTCCATGTAAAATCGAGGAAAAAGTCACGCAACTCGTCTTTGACGGATGGAAAGGAGATCGTGAGGACTCCTCTTCAACCTTAACCTTAACAGTTAATCAACCAACAGTTCTTCAGGCAAATTGGAGACGCCAATTCTATCTCAGTATTGTCTCACCGTTTCCTTCAACATCCGGTGAAGGCTGGTATGATGAAGGAGACGCTGCTAACATTGCTGTGGTCAATCAGACCATACTCGGAGAGGATACGCGAGCAACGTTCCTCGGTTGGACCGGTGATTATAACGGCGCCCAACCAAGCGCAGCCCTTACCCTAGACGGCCCTAAAGAAGTCAGCGCTGTCTGGCTAATAGAATACCTACTTACTATCGATTCTCCCCATGGAACTGTTGAGGGTGAAGGATGGTATCCTGAAGGACAAGAAGCACCTATCTCCATTACGCCAGTATCAGATCAACACAATGGGAGACGTTACACCTTCAAACAATGGACCGGTGATATAGACGACTCAAACAATCAAACAGAAGTGATCATCGATTCACCGAAGCATATAGAGGCTACGTGGTCACCTCAATACCGTCTGCTCGTCAACATTCTCGGATTAAAGAGTGAAACACCAGCGAACATCACCGTAAATGGAGAATATTATGCAGTCTCTCCATTACAGCCTAAAGAGATATGGTTAGATGAAGGTGAACCAATTACCTTTAGCATAGAGGAGAAGATCTCAAATACATTTGGCTCTTACATCCTTGAACAAGTATGGGATGAAAATGGCAACTTATTTGAGGGGCAGTTAACTGCAAATGAACCGCATACTATTACAGCTCAGTATCGACTGAGTTTCGGCTGCCTTATCGCAACCGCAGCCTATGAAAGTGAACTATCACCACAAGTTCAATATCTCCGTGGGTTCAGAGACAACCTTGTAATGGAGACCTTTGCTGGCTCAAACTTTATGAAAGTCTTCAACGCTTGGTATTACAGTTTCAGCCCATCTATTGCTCCAGAACTGGCGAAGAATGAACCAGCTAAAGCAGTAACACGAGTATGGTTGACGCCTCTACTTGTTATCTTGGAGGGCTCTTCACGAATTCAACATGTACTTGCTTCATGGCCTGAAGCTGCTATTATTATTGCAGGGATACAGGCAAGCACCCTTATTGGACTCATCTATCTTACGCCATTCACTTCTCCACTTGTCATAAAACTATGGAGACGCAACTCGAAACTCATACCTATTCGATAAAAATAGTAACACTCTTACTGCTCACCTCAATTTGCTCTCTTAGTATTGGAATCTTTACGTCTCTCTCATGGCTTGCAGCTGGGGCTTCAGCGTTACTTGTTCTATCCTGTATAACAGGAGGATCGCTCATTCCTGCCTTTATATTTAATAGACTCTTCTCCAGAGCTATTAAACAAAATTTAGCTCTTAATTAGATCTTGTGTATCTTAGTACTCGGTGAAGGAAGCAAAAATAAAGGAACGATTGTTCCTTTTCAATACCCAAATAAAGTAACTATTTATAAAACGAAAAAACTTACCGATATGACTTCAAATGATCGATTGTTTTAGAATGCTGATGAAAAAAGGACGTAATCTTGTTTAGAGTATAGTACACCTTTTATTATTTTTTGGTATATAATCTTATAACGATTGAAAATAGACTATTTGCAACCTTAATATGAAATAGAGTATAGAAAAGCTATGGTCTATAGATGATAAAGAAGGAGGATTTTTTTAGAATCTCATTTAGCTACTAATTATCCTTTAATAAGTCCAAAGGTCATGCCTCTGATTAATTGCTTACGGACAAGGATAGCGAATATGAGGATAGGGATACTCGTCACTGTTCCTATTACACCGCTTTGACCCCACATGATTCCTCTATAGGTTGTTAATCCCCCAGCTGCCCATACAGGTGCCGTCTGTGAAATATCCGTGTATGTAAGAACCAATGCAAAAATAAATTCATTCCATGCATAGATAAAGACGAAGATGAATGTTGCGAAGATGCTACCCATCGCTTGAGGTAATATGATTCTGAAGAAGGTTCTAAGAAGTGAGCAGCCGTCTAGTTGAGCGGCTTCCTCCGGCTCCTTGGGCATCGCATCGAAGAATCCCTTCATCATCCAAACTGCAAAAGGAAGATTCATTGATACATACAAGAAAACTAAGGAGAAGATATTATTTGCTAACCCTAAAAATCTGATAAAGATAAACATCGGAATGACAACTGCTATTGGCGGTAACATCCTCGTTGTAAGGAGAAAGAAGAGAAGATTTTTACTTTGTATTATGTGGTACCTACTGAAGGAATACGCAGCTATTGATCCGATTAAGACGGCGATAGTTGAACTGACAGCAGCAGCTATGATACTATTGCGCAGGTAAGGAGTGAAATTTCTTATGAGAAATACTTCTCGATAATTCTCTAATGTTGGTTGAAATATCCAGAGTGGAGGTAGAGCAAAGGTCTCAAGATGAGTTTTAAGCGATGTAGTAACCATCCAATATATAGGAAACAGAATAGCGAAAAGATACACTCCTATAACAACATAATAAAAGTATTTAGTGGTCACATCTTTTCCCTCCTAAAGATCATTAAAAACAAAGCTATCCCAGCAATATCAGCGATTATCAGTATAATATAGGACATTGCAGAGGAATATCCCAAGTGCCAGAACCAAAAAGCATTTTTATAAATATATAATGAAACCAATTCTGATGCAGTCCCTGGACCACCCATAGTCAATATATAATTGATGTCAAAGAAGAGAATCGATTCGATAACTCGTAAAAGAAGAATCAACATAAGAATAGTTCGAAGATACGGAAGCATAACATGCTTAAAGATCTGAAAGTAATTAGCACCATCCATTTGAGCAGCCTCTAAAGGCTCTTTAGGAATTGCGCTAATACCCGCCATAAATACTAAAGCGACAAACGGCGTTGCACGCCAAATATCAACGAGCATACAACTTACTAGAGCTAAAGTACGATCAGATAACCATAACAACCGTGGAAAACCCAACATCATAAGATAATAATTTAAAATGCCATAATCTGCATGGAGGATTATCCTCCATAAAATCCCTGTTATAACAGGGGTCAACACTATTGGAATGACACTTATCGCAAATATCTTCTCACCAGTCTTCGATGATACCTTGTTCACCGATAACGCAATAAGTAGACCAAAAAGAAACTCGAGAGAAACGGTTACTGAAGTAAATATGAATGTATTACCTAAAGCATTATGGAAACGCTCATCAACAAGCAATTTTACATAATTTCGCCCTCCAATAAACACGGATGCTGCCGGCTCCCAACTATGAAAACTTAGGTTCAAAGAATAAATTAAAGGGAATATCATAAATGCGATTACCCAAATAAACGTTGGGGCAATTAAAAAATAGGGAAAATATTTTTTCCAATATTTTTGAATAAAAAAGGGGAAGGGCATAAAAAACCCGATTCCTAAATTAGGGGTTTAATTAAGCTAACAGTTCATCCCACTCGGCTTGGCACCACGCTGTAGCGTCATCAAGACCTTTTTGATCAGTTAAGTAATCGGTATAGGCGATTGTTAGTCGATCCCACATCTCCAAGAATTCAGGGACAGATGGTCTTGCTATAGAGCTCTCAAGAGAATCTACAAATGCTGGATAGTGTGGAAACTTAGCTACAATATCTGGATCTGAAAGTACTGATGTTCTACTTGGGACAGTACCCATAGACGGGTCAAGAGCGATCTTCTTCATATTTTCTGGAGTCGATGCGTATTCAAAGAAGAGGAATGTAGCCTCCTTATTCTTCGAGTTGGCGAGGGTGCTTAGTACCCAGCCTCCTAAGAAGGGAGTTCTCTGATCAAGGCCTTTTGGAATAGCAGCTGCAGCCCATGTATCAACAACGTTTGATGCAGATGGGTCGACAGCCTTACCCGCCAGAAATCCCCAGTTAGCATTCATCGCTACGTCTCCTCTTAGGAATGCATCACCTGAGTCTGCACTGTCATATTCAAGTGTACCAGGAGCAGCGTAAGGTAATACCTCCTTTGTCCAGGTAAATGCTTGTTTGCCATATTTATTATCGACGATAGGATGGAACTGATCGAATGGTCCTCCGTATCTCATCATGAACGGTGAAGGAGAATCGATTCCACGCTTTAATTGAAGCGAGGCACCATATATATCTGGGACTTCTTCAGCAAAGAATTTTGCTATATCATTATATTCTGGCCACGTTTCAGGAGGCTTCAAGTTATACTCATCGAATAAATCTTTTCGATAGTA
>CAZAXO010000183.1:0-4855 GCA_964489085.1 uncultured Candidatus Bathyarchaeia archaeon | reverse complement strand
ATTACACCCTGTTAAGATAAATATGGTGCTCCTAAAAGGTATTAATGAAGGTGAAGTCAACAACGCTATAGAATTTGCGAAAGAGAAGAAGGTAATTCTTCAATTGATTGAGCTTGAACCCGTCGGTTTAACTGATGTCATGTACAATCAATATCATTTTGATTTGGATCCAATCGTTCATGATATTGAAGCTCAAGCAAAATCCGTTAGGACTCGGAAGACTATGCAGAATAGGAAAGTGTATTCGTTGAATGGAACGAAGATTGAAATCGTTAAGCCGATTGAGAACACAGAATTTTGTTTACATTGCACACGTATCCGTCTTACACATGACGGCAAGTTAAAACCGTGCCTAATGAAAAATGATAATCTTATAGATTTTCTAACCCCCTTACGGAATGGCGCTTCTGAGGAAGAGTTAGAGACGCTGTTCTCAAAAAGTATAGAATTGAGAGAACCCTATTGGAAAGGTGATTAATTACGTTGGATAAATTGTTTCTCGTCTTCAGTTAAGTGAAGATCATGAGTTATC
Source organism: uncultured Candidatus Bathyarchaeia archaeon (assembly GCA_964489085.1). Taxonomy (GTDB): domain Archaea; phylum Thermoproteota; class Bathyarchaeia; order 40CM-2-53-6; family DTGE01; genus CAZAXO01. Next base: position 4,323 of record CAZAXO010000183.1, on the reverse strand, counting down.
TCTTCAGCCATTCGAGGATTATGCTGCATAATAAACCGTATATACGGTAGCATTTTACTTTGTGATCGCTTACTTGATAGGTGATTGTAAACGCCTATTTTATTGGTAAGTGCTGTTCGAGTAGCTCTCTGTCTTCGTATCTTACTTATATAACGTATCCGCTCGGGGAACCGAACAAAAGTAAAAGTTGGTTTTGATTCTTTCCGTGCCGTTGCAACACCGGCAGTCATTAAATCAAGTGCATACGGAATTAAACGCCATTGACGTTTTTTCTCGATATATGTGATGTAAAGCTGTGCCCTCGCAAGAAGGGAAAGTGCCTTCGCAAGATCATGAATATTATTGAGTTGAGATGGTGCGTTGCCATAGATCCACTCGAAGAGCAGGGTATAATCAACACTTACTTGATCAATACTTCTCCGTGCATCCAGATAGTCTTTGGCGTAAAAGATGTGTCTTACAACGCTGAAAATCTCAGCAATACGATCCCTCGGCGATAATAACTGTAAATCTTCAAGAGAGAGATTCTTCTTGATGGAAGATAATGTTTGAAGATCGTTAAGTACTCCACGGATATCTCCTTTATTATGTTGTACCAATTGTTTCAGTACAGTATCATCTGCTACCACCTTTTCCTTCTCACAAATTCCTTTCAAAAAAGGGACCGTATCTCGTACTCCTAATCTTTTGAACTCGATTAAGAAACACTTCTCTCTCAATGATCTAATTTTTGGATTCCATGGATCGTTTGCTGTACAGACAATGGGATTCCTAGTCTTTTTGATAATTTCAAGTAGCACAGGGACAGCTCCACGATCAACAGCCATATTGATTCCATCAATCTCATCAAGAAGCAGAATTCTGCGACGACCAAAGAGATCACTTTGTACCGCAGCGAGTCCAGCCACCTTCTTTAATATTTCTCCACTTCGTGCGTCGCTCGCATTAACCTCAACTAGATCAAAATTAAACGAGTTAGCTGCTGCTTCAACGGTAACTGTTTTTCCAGTTCCCGGAGGACCATATAAAAGAGCCGCATTCTCGGATTCTTTACCCGTTGACCAATTCTTCAACCATACAAGAAAAGCTTCTTTAGCCTTCTTATTTCCAATAACATCCTCAAATTTTTTAGGGCGATACTTTACTATCCATGGTTGACTCAACTTGTACTCCCCTTCAAGGAGGAAAGCTTAGCCAACAATGCTATTAATTGGACTTCTTCATCTGCACCCTGAGATATACGATAATCCACTTCTCCAACTGAGTCAGCGATAGCCACCTTCAAACCTGCTGGCAGATCCATGCTAAGTATCGTCTTGTATAGTTGTTTCAAGAGGTCTGCTCCAGCTATTCCTTGTTCAAATAAGAAAGTGCGTAGAATCTTCTGAGTCTCAGTGATTTTCTCAGCAAACGCTGTTTCAATGAGAACAGTTACATCTTGTGGTTTAACATCTCCTAATACAGAATAGATCTCTTCTTCATCTACCGGTTTCTCCATTGAAGAAGATGCTTGGAGAAGATTAAGTGTTTTTCTTTGATCTCCATTAGCCACGGAAATTATTGCCAGTATACCACTCTTTTCAAGTTTAACCGCTTCTTTTTCAGCGATCATTATCATATATTCCTCTAGCAACTTTTCTTCGAAGGATGTAAATCGGAAAACTGCACAACGTGACTGGATAGGTTCAATGATTTTTCCAGGATAATTTGCGCATAAGATGAAACGGCAGGTTTGAGTATACCGTTCCATGGTTCTCCTCATCGCATGCTGCGCATCATTGGTCATATTATCAGCTTCATCTAAGACGAGAATTTTAAAAGGTAAACCACTTATCGAAGCCATACGAGCAAACTGTTTAACAGTTGTCCTGATAACATCGATTCCCCTTGCATCACTTGCATTTAACTCCATAAATGCTTCATGAAAATTTGCTCCAAACATATCGTGAGCTAAGCAAAGAGCAGCAGTTGTCTTTCCCGTTCCTGGAGGACCAACAAATAAACAGTGAGGTATCGTCTTGGTTTCAACAAATCGTTTTAATCGATTCACTATTCCTTCTTGATTATGGATATCCGATAAGGTTCTTGGTCTATATTTCTCAACCCACATCGCACTCTCCAATGCATCCACCACAACCATCTCTCTAAATCCAAAAGGTGATACTTTCATATAATAGTTCTATTTCAACGTATTCTCTGAAAACGTATATTTAACTCTGTTCTTACAGATAAGATCTTCTATATAGTGAAACTAGAATCGCTGCTTAGGAAATAAAATAGTAATCTTAATAATTGAAGAAAAGAGTAAAGATAGTTTGATTACCAGTGCAAATAGACTTATAGATCAACAGGTTTAATATCTAATATTCAATAGCATATGATAGGTGTCGAGATATTGGCTAAAGATAATTCATTCAAGGAAGTATTAGAGCAGCTGGATAAAACAGCTGAATTACTTGATTTAGATTCTAATGTTTTAGAGCAGCTTAAACATCCACGACGAGTGCTCATGGCTGCGATTCCTATAAAGACTGATAGTGGGAAGGTACAAGTCTTTACAGGTATTCGTGTTCAATACAATATGTGGAGAGGAGCCTTTAAGGGGGGAATACGTTACCACCCCTCAGTTACCTTAGAAGAAGTGATGGCATTAGCTGCATGGATGACCTTTAAAACCGCTACCGTGGATATTCCCTATGGTGGAGCAAAAGGAGGAGTTATCTGTAATCCGAAAGAGCTCTCCAAAGGTGAAATTGAGAGAATTACGCGACGTTACACCTCCATGATCATGGATATGATCGGTCCATTCAAAGATGTACCTGCACCTGACGTTGGAACTGACAGTCAAGTGATGGCGTGGATCATGGATACCTTCAGCAGCATTAAGGGATATGCTGTTCCAGAAGTCGTAACGGGAAAACCTCTTGGATTAGGTGGTTCTCATGGTAGAGAAGAAGCTACGGGACGAGGCGTAGCTATTTGTGTCCGTGAAGCCGCTAAAAATCTGTCTCTCCCTTTAAAAGGAGCGTCAGTTGTGGTACAGGGATTTGGAAACGTAGGATCATGGGCTGCAAAGATTCTTGAGGGTATGGGATGCAAGATTGTTGGGGTAAGTGATTCACAAGCTGCCATCTATAATGAGCAGGGCATAAATAGTGAGAAATTAGTTGAGTATAAACTGAAGACACTATCAGTGAAAGACTTTGAAGGCTGCACCGCTATAACACATGATGAAATATTTGAAAGTAAATGTGATATCTTTATTCCAGCTGCACTAGGAAACGCAATTACAAAGAAAAATGTTGATCAGATTGAGACGAAAATAATATCTGAAGGAGCGAACGGACCAACAACCACCGAAGCTGAACAAGTATTATCTGAAAAAGGAGTAACCGTTGTCCCGGATATTCTAGCCAATGCAGGAGGAGTAACCGTAAGTTACTTTGAATGGGTTCAGAACCTCAATAGGGATCATTGGGAGATCGACGTTATCAACAAAAAATTAGAGGAACGATTAACAAGCGCTTATAATGATGTTTCAACGATCGCAAAGGAGAAAGAGGTTAGCCTCAGAGACGCTGCATACATGCTTTCAGTTGGACGAGTAGCTGACGCCCATATAATGTTAGGCTTATTCCCCTGAGCTCTTTCTTTTTGTAAAGTATTAATTTTCATCCAATACCTAATGAAAAAGTTATATATTGCTTTTTAAACCGTTTATTTTCTTCTATGTCTTCCACTTCTACTTCTCTTAGCTTCTTTTTGCTGCCATTCTTTTTTTCGCTGACCTTGTATTAAAGCACGGCTCCTATATTCAACGCGTCTTCTGAAATGATTGAGTTGAGCATAAAAAGTATGGTAACTAATTTTATTGTTTGATAAATCATCTATTAGATTATTTAATTCCGTTCTTGCCTCATCACTATTATTATCATCCCATGAAGCTGCATATGCTAAATAAGCTCTATGAAACTTAAAATCATCTTCACGATCAAGCATAAGTTTGGAAATCTTAGCGTTACTTTCTTCACTCAAATTATTTCAATTCATTTGTGCTTTTAATATAACTTATATATTTATCTACTAAATAAATTTAACAGCTTAGCTAGTTAGCAAATAGGATTACAGGTCTTCCAAGGAGTGAACAGGTTAATAATCATTTTAAATTATTCAGTTTATAATAGTAGTACGTAAATTCTTCTATTTTTTGGACCGTCAAATTCACAGAAAAAAATGCCTTGCCACGTTCCCACATAAGTTTTCTATCTGAAATAGGAATACTTACTGAGTATCCTATAATGGTAGATTTTACATGTCCAGGAG
>CAZAXO010000182.1:0-4873 GCA_964489085.1 uncultured Candidatus Bathyarchaeia archaeon | reverse complement strand
ACCCTTAGCTGAACCATCAAGTTTAGTAATAGTTATTGATCCAATATTTGTAGCATCTTGGAAAGCTCTCGCATGTTCAAAAGCTCTCTGTCCAATCGCTCCATCTAATATGAGCATCACTTCATGAGGTTTAATTATCTTTTCTAGATTTCTCATTTCTTCCATAAGTTGATGCTCATCACGGTGTCTTCCAGCTGTATCAATTAGAATAAGATTAAAATTTTCTTGTTTGAATTTTTTAAGACCTTCATAAGCTATTTTATCAGCAGATTGATTTTTTTTCCAATATACCGGGACCTGAATCCTTTGAGCTAATTGGCTTAATTGGTCATAAGCTCCCGGTCTATAAGTATCTGTACATATTATAGCGGTTTTTTCTCCTCTCTTCTGATAAAAACGAGCTAGTTTCACACAAGTGGTTGTTTTTCCTGATCCTTGTATCCCTACTAACATAAGAATGTAGGGAGTTATATTGTTTATACTTACTTTCGCCGGTTTCTTTCCCATTATGTTTGTTAATTCTTCATAGAGAACTTTGATAACATGTTCCCTGCGAGATACTCCTGGGGGGAGTTTTTCTTTAAGCGTTCTTTCTTGCACTTTTTCTGAGATTTTTAGTACTAAATGTAGGTTTACATCAGCCTTTAAAAGAGCTCTTTGAAGGTCTTTTATAAAAGCTTTAACAGCGTTTTCATCGACTATTGGCAGTCTAAAAAGTTTGCGTAATGAATTGTTAAGTGATTCACTAAAATTATCCAAGAAACTCAAATCTGTATTCCATCCCTTTTAACAAGTTATTTACTTCTCTTATTTGTATTTTTAAATAATTTTTTTAAAGCATTCTTGGTATATCTTACAACGTTTTTCATTATTGGAATAGAATAAACAATTTTTTTACCATATATGAAGTACTTTGTTTGTGTAATTAAGCTTAGTATGATTAAAATTGCAATTACTGATATGATAGCATTCATTGGATCCAGCACTTTCATAGTAGATAATTGAACAGCTAAATATGCGCCTATGAAGCCAATTATAATTTTTCCTATGAAGTAAGCTAGAAAGAATTTAGTTATGCTGAATCTTAGTAAACCCATAGGAATTACTATTGGATCATCTGGAATCGGAGATACCGCAGCTATAAACGCTCCTAGAGATCCCCACTTATTTAATATATGTTGATGATATTTATTCACGCTTCCGTTTATTCTATATGCTAATTTATCTCCTAAGTAATAACTTACTAGATAGTGAACTAATTTAGCTAGGGATGCACCAGCTGCAATTAAGACAGCTATTACAATAGGTGAATAATCAGAAAAGATTAAAGCAAAAATGCCTGCTAATACTAAATTGGATGGCGATATAAAAGGAATTAAATTAATTAAAATGATCGTTATTAATATTCCCAGTTCTCCAAATGAGAGCATAAAATCTATATTCACTTTATTTCACTAGATAAAAGAAGGCTTTAATATCAAGTTTTTTAAGGATTACTATGTGAATATCATTATTAATAATATTTAGTGAGTTGGATATACAATGAGTAAACCTGTAGATATTGGCAGTCTTAAACCCGGTCAATATATAATAATTGATGATGACCCTTGTAAAATAGTGGAATTTGAGAAATCGAAACCAGGTAAACATGGTGCTGCTAAAGCAAGAATAGTAGGAATTGGCTTTTTTTCTGGTCAGAAGCGTAGCATGGTAAGCCCGGTAGGGGCTAAGGTTCAAGTTCCTTTAATTGAAAAGCGTACTGGACAAGTTATATCTGTCATGAAAGATGTGATTCAATTAATGGATTTAGAGAACTACAACACTTTCGAAGCTCCTCTTCCAGAGGAAAACGAGATTAAAAACATCTTAACTTCTGGTGTCGAAGTAGAGTATTGGAAAATATTAGATAAAGTGAAGATAATGCGTAAAAAATAGTCTTCATAAAAGACTATGGCGATAAACCCATGAAAATTGTTGAACATTTGAGAATAAAACCCTACATGAACGTAAAGGATTTAGCTTTAGAATTTTCTAGGGTTGGAGTTATAGGTGGACGACGATTTGCGCAAGCATCTTCTATCATTTCAAGAATGTTCACAAATGATGAGTTCACTAATATCTTAGCAGTAGCGGGTCCATTAGTTCCTGGTGGTTTGAGGTTATTAATAAGGGATTTAGTATTTGGAGGATTTATTAATGCTATCGTATCAACTGGAGCTAATATTACTCATGATTTGATTGAAGCTTTTGGATTCAATCATATGGTCGGTACTACAAATATAGATGATAGACAACTTAGAAACAAGAATATTGGAAGAATATATGATATTCTAGTCGATGGAGAAGCTTTTGTGGTATTAGAGAAAAAAATTCATAGGTTACTTGATGAATTAAATCTGAATAATTCCGAAATTAGTAATCTTGCAACATATGAGCTTCTAAATAAAGTTGGATCTAAAATAGATGATGAAAACTCTATAGTGCGGACATGTACTAACAAAGGAGTTTGTATTTTTTGTCCTACAATATATGATTCAATGCTTGGAATGAATTTATGGACCTATGCACAATTAAAGGGCTTACGTTTAAATCCTTTTCTAGATTTCAGTAAATTGGTGGATCTTATTTTTGATGCGAGGAAAGTAGGATTGATAATTCTGGGGGGAGGTACTCCCAAACATTATTCAACGATAGCTAGTATTCTTAAAGGAGGTGTTGACTTAGCTGTCCAAGTGACAATGGATCGACCGGAACCAGGAGGTTTAAGTGGAGCACCATTAGAAGAGGCTATTAGTTGGCGGAAAGTAAATGAAAAAGGGGAAGTTGCAACTGTTATAGGAGATGCTACGGTATTGTTCCCTATGCTTATCGCTGCTGCACTTCCTTCTGTAAATAAGAAAATTTGATTTTTTTTCTAATAATATATAACTTTTTTTAAGAAATGACTCTTATTATTAATGGTTATTATAACGAAAGAATATTAGATATATGTGATTCACTTGAAAGTTTTTAAAAAAAATGTATATGTGAATGGAAATAAATTATCATTAGACCTAATTCGTTTAGAAAATGTAGTATTTGCTTTTCTTTATGAGGTTGAGCGAGGTCTTGGTACACTTGCATTTGCCATTCCTTCGAACGGTAGAACTCCTGTTAATCCAGTTGTGCTAATTGGAAGTCACTATCAGTTATTGTCTAAAATACTCGCAGAAAGAATATCAAATTTTTATCAGATACCTGTTTTAGTTTTTGTTAGACTTAAAGTGAATGAGGAAAAATCTTTGATAGGTATTTCTAAACTTATAAGATCTCTCCCAGAACTTAAGTATGATAATAGTTAATAGGCCATTTTTGTTTCTGATGGTAGAGTACTAAATATTTCTTCAGCAGCTTTTTTTATTTTATCTCTGTGTTTCTCTTTTGTATAGACTCTTACGATATTTAGATACACTCTTAGAACTTCGATTATTCTAGATAATTCTGTAACTTTACGTATATGTTTTGTTTTATTCTGTTGAGAGAATGAAATTGGAATATCCATGAGGCCGGCATTTTCACGGGAATATGGTACTGAAGGTAGAGATGGTGTGTCAATTATCACCTCATGTGTATTTATTGATGCTTTTTCCGCTATCTCTTTCTCAATATTTTTTCTGAAAGTATTCTTAGAAAATAAGCTAGTCATTAGATGTTCTTTTGTGTAGAGAGTTTTCTCATAAGCACATTTTAACAAATTTCTTTGTTCAATATCATTCATGATTGAATTGGATTTTTCACATTTTTTTAGTTCGTTCCATAACATATAGTCATCAAGTTTGAGATATTCATCTACATTTCTAAAGTTTATGCATGGAAGTTCATCTTTAGATTGTTCGATCGCGTTAACTAACATGATTTGGACTGCTCTTGAAGCTTTATGGAAATAAATTGTTTTAAAGGATTCTAATCTTGCAATTAAGAAGGTTTCAAGAGTTGGAATCGCATTCATATTAACAACTAATTGTTTATTATGTATATCCATAGTATAGATGAGTCTGAAAATATCTATGTATCCATACCCAGCACCTGTATGATAGGAGTCTCTCGATACATAATCCATTTTATCAACATCAAAAGTTCCTACTATTATTTGATTAATATATATATTGTCTATGTCATGTAATAATCCTACTGATAATTGACTAATCTTCTTCGTATCAAATCCTTCTTCTCTTAATATATCGTTTATCTTTGTTTTCTCAATTATAGTTCTAGTCATATCCTCATGTGTTTTATTCATTACTTTCGATAAGAAAGAGTCAAAAATATGTGAAAATGGGCCATGTCCAACATCATGAAGTAACCCTGCATATCTTAACATTTGGAGATCATGGTCGCTTAATTCAGCTGGTATATTCTCCCCCATAATACCAGCTAAATACATCGTTCCCAAACTGTGTTCAAATCTAGTATGATTTGCAGCGGGATATACAAATTCGGAACCAGATAATTGTTTTATTCTTCTTAATCTCTGTATAGGGTAAGAATCTATGACCTTTTTCTCACTGTGATTAATACGGATGTAGCCATATAATGGATCTTTTATGAATCCCCAAAAACTCTTCATTATTTTTACACCAAAAGAGTATTAATGCTTACTCTGGAATAATCTAATTATATAATCATCCAATTATCATATAATCTATTTTAATATTATTAGATAATTAACTTTAATTCTAAATTGAGAGGAGTAGTATTCAATTTGAGTGGAAGATCTAAATACAATAAAGGTTATTTCTTAGTTATTGAAGGTCTTGATGGTTCAGGCAAGACAACACAATGCATTAAATTAATTAAACAATTAAGATCGAAGCATATTCACGCTATATATACA
>CAZAXO010000181.1:0-4890 GCA_964489085.1 uncultured Candidatus Bathyarchaeia archaeon | reverse complement strand
CCGGGTAACAATGGAAAGAGAGGTGGAGAAGGTCCAATAAGCACCTTACCAATATTAGCAGGATCAGCTAATACAGTAACAGATCTCATTCTAATACTTGTTCTAGTAAACTGATAAGACGTGTTTAAAGCTGCCATAGGTGGTGCGTTACCACCGACAGCACTACTATAAGTAGAAGTACCAATAGCTAAATCATTAAAAGTAGGTGGAATACCTGTAAGATCGGGACCAACAGGAATCCAATTAGTAATACGCCTTTCAAGATCGTAAGCAGTTTTAGGAATAACGTATTCTCTACTTATTGGTCGTGTACTCAATTATTTTTACACCATCCAACATATTTAAGTAACCATCCAAGATATTTACATATCCAGCTATCACTAGAAGGTGGTGGAATAATACTATCATCCTCAAATGGTTTATATTCTTCATCATCACAAGCAAATACAGCACTTTCATAATCGTAAATAACAGTTCTTTGAATTGATCGTGGTGCTTTTTCAACGCTATTTTTCCATTCTTGGATAGTAGTATCAAAAGCTTCTTTAACAGTTTGTCCTTCTATAAGAGAACGTGAAAAAGTACAATGAGGATGAAAGACAAAAGTGCTTCTACTGTTTGGAAATGTCGCAATAGGAATATAAAAAGTTCTGTTATATCCGTAAAACGCTTTCATTCCATTCTTAAGCCACCAATTAATACTATCCCCAAAACTACAGGAAAGGAAAGAACCAACAGTACCCTTTAATAATTCAGCATCCTCATTAGATCCTTTAGTAAATATAATCTTCTTTCCATATCCACTAAGTAAATGAGTGTTACCATGACCTAAAGCCTCAATTAAAGCAATCTTATATCTAGTCAAATAATCTGTAACATTATCTTTAGTGTCATTCTCATTATTTAAATCTAAAGCTTTAATACTACTGTTTTTAGCATAACGGTAAATGTATTCGTGTATCCACCATGAACCCCATTTAACAGCTTTATCATCCTCAGGTGTTAAAGTTAATAAATATTTATCTTCCGGCAATTTGTTTCAACTTCCTTTCTAGGTCTATACTAAACATTTCAGCTAGTTCTACACCTAAAGGTGTTTCATCCTTTATTTCTTTTTTGATAGCAGAATAACTTAAAACTCTTGGTTTACCTAAATCGCATGGATTTTGACTTACCCATGTTAATTGGAAAGGTTCATCTCCACTAAGTTTAACTTGTTTTTGATCTTCCTCTAAATTCTGTAGAGCTTTCTCTTTAATATTCTTGTCAATTTTTGTCCTTCTTATAGGCAAGTTTTAACATCTCTCTTTTAATATCAATTCTACCTTTAACATTACCGAAAGCATAAGATATAATAACCATGAAAGGAGTTAAAGCAAGTTGATATTCACCCTTTAAGACCAATGCAATACTTAATGCAATAGCACCAATAGCGCATATTTCTTGTAAATACATCTCTATCCCTCACGATCAATAAATATATTTGTAGCTTTATTACGTTGTCCTCTCCTTATAAGCCTTCCCTTCTCCATTTCAACATCATTATAAATACCAATTTCTTGATACGCTTTAATCCTCTTTTCAAGATCGTCAAATACACTTCTTGGTAACGTGATTACTACCTCAATTAACATATCAATTTCAGGAACAAGCCTAACTAAATCACCTGTATAACCCTGAATATCAATAGGTTTAGGTGGTTTAGGATCTAATTTCCTTTTTTTGGTTCTTCTAGTCTTACAAGGCAATTTTAATACCTTTTAAATGCAGTAGCACGTTTAAGTATTTCAGCTACGTTTTTATAACCAATATTTGATGCTTGTTGAATATTTCCCTGTTGTGTATATTGTGCAGGATCACCTTTAACACCTATAGTAGTACCAGCTTTAATAGTTGGAACACCACCAGCAGGAACAGTACCCATACCCCTTTCACCCATAACACCTAAATTAAAAGGTATTTTAGAACTTGGTAATGCCTGATAACCAAAAGCAGATCTAGCAGCTTTTCCAATAGCATAACCAGCATTATACAATGTTCCACCTATAGTTTGATAGAACATTTCACCTGTTGCCTTAATCATTCTTCCTGTTTCCTGTCCATGTTGATAAATAGGATTAAGTATTCCATAAGGAATGTTTTTCTGTGGATATTTTACAGAAATCAATTCAGGTGAATAATCTATAGGTGGTGTTGATCCAACTTCTTTACTTTGTTGTCCTTCCGGTGGTGCTTCTGGGTAAGTAAAAGTTAAAGGTAATCCACCTGGTATAGTTGGATAAATAGGATTATCAGGTAAAGGTTCTACAGTAGTACCACCACCGGGTTCAGGATAATCAGCAAAATCTAAAGGTAAAGCACCCATACTGTAGCCACCAGCGCCACCAAAAAGATCGGCACCATTACTTTCTAAAAGTCCATAACTTCCATTTTCACCCTTCATTTTACCATAAATGAAGTATCCAGCAATAGCAGCACCAACAACACCTAAACCTAGCATAGCTAACTTTTTTTGTTCTTCCTTAGTTAGCTTTTTTGGTGGTTCAACTGACATTTAAGATCACTTTTTACCTATACTCTTAGTCATAGCTTGAACCTGTCCGGCTAATTGCATAATAATTGGAAATACAACGAAAAATACCGTCATAGCTATAGATAAATTGATAACATCTAAAATAGTATCCATGAAACCCATTACATCGCCAATTAGACGTTTCACTACCAATTTTCTTTTTTCTCCTAAATTACTTTAATACCTCTCTTAAAAATAAGAGGAAAGAGGTTTATAACCCTTTCTATACCCTTATCCTTCCGGTCCGGGTACAGTAGGATATCTTAGAATCTTCAAGTGTACCGACACGTTACCTGTAGAAGTTGTAACAGCTATATTAACAAAGTTTACATTCATACTTGCAGCAGCAGGAAGCATAATTGAACGTGGAAGTTTGAAACGTGTGTCTTGAGCTACGTTGATACCTGACATTGACGGTGTTGTAGGTTGTGGTGCACCATTAACCACTATTTCGACCTGAATATCAGATCCAACTAGAGGTATAGGAGATGCAAGAGTATTAAATATGTCTTCGATATGCCAGAGTTCATTACCAGGTACTAATGCAGTAGTTACAGCAGGAATACCGGCTTGGGTAACAATGTTACCAACTGTTCGAGAGTTTGCAGGTAAACCTACACCAGCAGTAGGACCGTTTATCTGTGCAGTTACAACTACGTCATAGGCTTGTGGAGATACAAGTTTTACGTTAGCCAATTCTTTTTTTCACCTTTTTTAGTCGTATGCGTTTAATGGGATATATGAACCACCTAAAGAGGAAGGTCCAACACCAGCAGCACGAACACCAGCTTTTACAGTTCCCTCTATTGCAGGTGCGCTAAATCCTTCTGAAAACATACCTGTCCCTAATCTTAAGGCTAATTCTCCTACATCATTTTTCAAGAAGTATTTAGCACCGACACCACCGAGTAAACCAGCTATTCCTAGCCCTGACATATGTACACCAGCTACACTAACAGTACTTGGTAGAAAAGGTATTTTAAGACCTTTACTAGCTAAGAAGTTATGAATCATTGATCCAACTGTTACTAATGCAGGAAGTTCAAAATCTCCGAGTATTCCTCTTAGTCGTTGAGGATCATAACGTCTTCGTCTATAGCTTTTTCGTCTTGCAGGATGATAGACACGATAGGATCTTACTTGTGGATGATAACGCCTAGTTCGTGTTCTTCGTATTCTTCGTCTTTTTGCAGGATGATACATAGATTTTCTTCGTTTAGCTGCCCATGCTTTTCGTAATGCTCTCATTTGTGCAGCAGTAGCTTTTCCTCTACGTCTTGCAGGATCGTATAGCACACTATTATCTTCTTCTGACAATGTAAATATCCCTTACAAAAGGGATATACTATTTACATATATAAGTATTGTGGTGATCGTGTTTATTTGATTGGATAAGGTTCATGTGGATCTACAATATCTTGTCCACCGGAGTTTTTAGGTCTAATGTATTCAACTTTCTTTTTCTGTCCTGCCTCTGATACTTTTTCACCAACTTGTGAAAGTAATGATTGTATTAATTGAGGATTGCTTAGAAATTGTTTAGCCATTGTATTAATTATAGGTTTAAGGAACTGATATTTTTTAGGTAGTTTTTCAAGTAATTTATCAATAACAGCAGGATCTAAATTTTGTAGGCTATTTAAATTAGTTAAATCTACATTTGATAATGCGTTTTGCATTTCTGTATTATCAGATAATTCTTGCAATCCCTTTCTTTCTCTATACTCTCTTAAGTATTCAGCTTTATTTTCATCAGTTAAGAATTTCCTTTTCATTCTGTAAGCATTTAGTTTAGCCTCTAATTTTAAAGGATCTTCCTCTTTAACTATTCTTTCCCTTAGATCATCTAAGGTCATTTCTAAACTGTCCTGTGGTTCTTCTTGGTTCGTAAGGCTATCTAGTAGGTTCTCTCTGAATTCATAGAGTATTTTTATTAGTTTTTTCTCTGTTATTAAACCAAACATACATTATTCTTACTTATTTATGCTTATAAGATTTACGCTTATTCTATAAGTTTACACGCTTAAGGATATGCTACACTATGTTAGGTGTTAGAATAGTAACATATAACAATAAACATAATTAATATCAAAAATCTTTATATGCTTAATTAAATATCTTAAATCTATGATCGTTACCTGTCCTAACTGTGGTTTTGAATACAATAATAAGGTATTCAATAAATGTCCTAGATGTGGTCATTGTTCGAGTTGTGATTAATGAAGATAGATAGGATCTATGTTTCAGCTACAAATAAAGATAGAGGTGATCGTTTCGTTATTGAAACAGAAAAAAAAGCACGTTTAAGAGTTGAAAGG
>CAZAXO010000180.1:0-4944 GCA_964489085.1 uncultured Candidatus Bathyarchaeia archaeon | reverse complement strand
GGAGGTCCATATTGTTGAGGGTGATCTCATGGGTGAAGTAATCGGCTGTGGGACCAACGTCTTTGATAGCGTTAAAGGCAATGCTTTCATCGGTGGGGATCGTATCTTTGAATCGTTTTCCCATATGATTAAAATATTGTGCTAATTCATTAATGAAGAGTAACATCTCGTGATTGTACGAATAATCATTGAAAGGATAGTTTGTCCATAGATTGCATCCTGTTGTCCATTGGAAACATTGTTCTATGGATGCTTCATATGACGCTTGAATGTCTGGGATCTTTGCACTTTGATAAGGACTGATACAAACGGGTATTCCTAAATGATCTCGTATCATCTGTATTAAAGCAGTATTCAATAACTGATTCTCAGGAGCACTTATGTTCATTGTAACAAGATAAAAGTGAAGAGAGCTACCCCATACGTCTATCATGCAGGGTATACCTGGAGAAAGCATTTGAGCAAAGGTTAAATTCGCTAACACTGATGCATGATGTACAACCGTGTTGCACGCATTCAAAATGGTTAGAGGACTATTGCATCCACCAAGTATCAGTGGTAGACCATACTTAATGGGGCCTAAGAGATTATTATACGCTGATTTTGCTAATCGTAATGGAGGAGTAAACAGACTCTTACTGGAGATAATTGGTCTTTTTTGTAGTTTATCCAAGCCACCTACAACTTCTGCAGCCAAGCGTACATAGTAATCCCATTCTTCTAAGGTCTTGGGTGCAGCATTTGAAAGATTAATGTGTCGAGTAGTATTTGAAAGGGTTAAATATAATTCATGCACATGTTGTGCTAACCCATTCTTTGCAGCTTTCATATCTAATATAGGTGGAATCACTGCATCCAATGTATCTAGAGCATCGTAGATTCTTACGATATTTGATAAGTCATCACCTGTACCATCTTTATAGGAATATTGATTATTCTTTTCATTCCAGTAACAGACCTGGGGTAAACAATTACCCCAACATATGTATGCATTTGTGTTGCCATGGAAAAGGAGATCATCGTCTTGGTTTCGACCTGACCATAAAATATCTTTAGGAGCTTTTTTAATAAACTCATTTACACAATCTTCTGGAAAAAATACCAATTTTTTATTCTTGTCGATTGTACAGCCATTCTCATTAGCAGTTTGTAATATTGTCTCATTTTCTACGAATACCCCCACTTCTCTTAGTACTTTAAGAGAAGCATTTACTATTGTATCAACTTCATCGTTAGTTAATGGCTTCCATAGTTTATCTTGAGGTGGCAGCATAATACCTTGACGGGACAATATACTTACTCCTTTAATGTGATAATACTGTAAAATTATGAATATTCTCGTATATAAGATTCTAAACAGGGATTACTATCCTTTATTAGTAGAACAAATAAAAAAAAGTATTGAGATAGTATGTACTTGTAATACAAGTTGAATATCTGGAGTTACTTATTTACTGGCGGTTTGACTCCCGGAGGATATCTTCGTTTAATCTCTTCTATTAATCCTACAATCTTTTCTACTGCAACATCAAGTATTTTTTCGCCTTTCTCTGCTGTTGCTTTAGTTGGGAAGTCGACGACATCATAATCGAGTTCGAGATGTTCCGGTCTAAAGAACGTCGCCGCAAAAGCGAAGATGGACCCCGCCTGGGTAGGCGCTGAAAATAGTTTATCTTTCATCAAATTCTCTTGATCTTTCGCTTTCTTTATATCGACGAGTTCCGGTACAATTGCTAATTCTAATGAAGTTTCTGCTTCACTGGCATGGATGAAATGTGTATCTAAAAGCTCATCAAGCACCTTTCTCATCATTTCCCATAGTTGGTGCAATAGCGAAGTAACCTTCTAAACCGAATTTTTAAACGGATACGGATAATAGCTATTCTTGTCCATGCGTGTTCAAGAGAAAAAATTTATTATCTCATGCTAGTGCGACAGCTTTTACAACGTCTTTAACCATCCCCATAAATATTTCAGGACTTAGAGGTATCGTATCTTGATAATGGTAATGGTGATAAGGGTGAACTCTATACCACGGAGGAGGTAAAAACATAACACCTATCTTCTTCGTAACTCTCTCACAAACTTCAATACCATGATAGGTATCTTCTCCTGTTGGTAGATGTTCTCCATGCTACTCAACAGAGCCTAGAGGTCATAACACGATATAATTTTGTTTTGCGTGCTCAACGATTTCCGGTCTTGTCTTTTCATTCCATCACAATCTCTTTTTTGAAGTATAAACAAATTTCTTAATCTTCCAACACATTCTTAATTAATTCTAAAATATCAATTTATTAGAATATATGGTTAAGTATGAGTTACTTGAAAGTATAATATAAATCACTTTTAATTACGAAAATAATGACTCTTAAATTAGAAGTTAGATAACTCTATCCAGCTCGTTTGTATCACTATATATTTCATCGAAAAAGATAGTAAGTTAATTGTCTTCGTTAAATTTATTTATTCAAAGGAATATTATGGTAAATAAGGTGATTTTATTTGTCCGAGACAATGAAAGCTTTAGTTATTAGAGCTGAATGGAATCCTAAACCCGATTATAAACCTACTCCATGGGAAGAAAAAGAACAAATAGCGTTACGTGCAAGTAATGTTTATAAAAATCCCACTTCTGCTGTTGAAGACGATTTCCCAAAACCCACGTTAGAAGATTCCGATGAAGTATTGATTAAAGTGAAAGCATCTGGAGTATGCGGCTCAGATGTCCATATGCTTCATAAGACTGATGATGAGTATATGTTCTTTGGTGGCTGGGCGGGTTTTCCCTGTGTTCCCGGTCATGAATTTGCTGGTATTGTAGAAGAGGTGGGATCGAAAGTTACTAATGCTAAGGTCGGCGACTTGGTCACTGTTGAAGAAGTTCAGTATTGTGGAAAATGTGATGCTTGTAGAGCTGGTTGGTTGAATTGCTGCGAGAATATGACTCAACTAGGTTTTGAGGAGAGAAATCCAGGAGCTATGGCAGAATATATCAAAGCAAAGGATACATATATCTATTCGCTAGAACCTCTTAAAAACGCTTATTCCTCTGATGATGAAATTCTTGAAGCAGGCTCCATGGTTGAACCAACATGCGTTGCCTACGAAGGAATTTTTACGGTGTCAGGTGGAATTCGTCCTGGTGGGCATGTCGCAGTCTTTGGTACGGGGCCAATTGGATTAGCGAGTATACAACTTGTTAAGACTGCAGGTGCTGCAAAAATTATTGCCTTTGAACCAATTCAATTTCGAGCCGATCTAGCGAAGAAGATGGGTGCAGATTATGTATTTAATCCCTTTAAAGAGGATCGATCACCATCTAAAATTATAAAAGAATTAACGAATGGAAGAGGGTGTGCAATGCTTATTGAATCAGCAGGAGACCCATCTAAGACTATCCCTTGGATGCTTGAAGGATTAGGTGTTGCAGGTAAGATAGTGCAGATAGGAATGGGCCCGGAAAAACCAGTCGCAGATATGATAACTATGCAATATCGAGAGGGATCTATCTATGGATCATTAGGCCATTCAGGTCATAGAGACTTTGGAAACGTTATTGATTTGATGGGTTCAAAAAGAATTGATATGCGTCAAGCTATTACAAGTCGTTACCCATTAGATGATGCAGTAAAAGCAATATTATCAGCTGATCAAGGGAATGATGCGAAAGTAACTGTTAAACCCTAATAACTCCTCAATTTTTTTTATTTTTTATAAGTAAACCTATTTATTTTATATTTAAGGATTAATTATTACTTTTATTGATTTTTTCTTTTTATCCAGTGCTGTTTCCATTGCTTGATTAATCTGTGCTAAAGGAAATGTGTGTGTTAGAACAGGCTTAACATTCACCTTCCTTGATGAAACTAATTCTAATGATAATTCATAAGTTCTTTTTAAACCGATATAGGAATAACACCATGAAGGAATAATGCTAACCTCTCTTGAAAGACAATTAAACAGGTTAACGTCAACCGGTTGAGAATATATTCCTACGATAATTACTCTCCCCTTTTTAGCAGCCACATCTATTGCTTGATTTACAGAGGTTCCCTTACCCCCTGCAGCGTCAATAACAACACTTGAGCCAATGCCATTCGTATACTCTATAACATCTTTATAATCGGTCTCTTGAGAATTTATCACTTCATCAGCCCCCATCTTTTCAGCAACCTTTATCTGATGCTCATATCTACCAATCCCAATCACTTTCTTGGCGCCGAATGCTTTTGCTACTCCTACTGCGAACTGACCAATTGATCCTAAACCTATCACTGTCACTATATCATCTCCTCTGACTTTACCATTATATACTGCTTGCAAACTAATCGATAAAGTATCTAACATTGCTGCTTCATCAAAAGAAACATTCTGAGGTAACTTTACAATGTTTTCCGTTAAAACCGCTGTATATTCAGCGTATCCACCACTATACTGGTATCCCAACCATTTCTGATCATTACATAATTGGTACTGTCCTACTTTACAAAAAATACAGTTTCCACAATAAATTTCGGGCTCAGCTGCAATTCGATCACCCTTCTTTACCGATACTTCTTCCCCCACATTATATACTTCACCTGAAAATTCATGACCCAAAATATATCCTCCAGGTCTAGGAGGAAAAGCCTCTATTTCTGGGGACGACCAATTATAGATCATCAGGTCACTTCCACAGATCGCACATGATTTTACACGAACTAAAATAAAATCTTTAGATACTTTAGGAATCTCAACTTCCTCAATGCTAATATCTTCTTTACCCCGTAATACTGCTGCTAACAATTCAATTCACATAGTGTACAATCACATAACATTATTTAACAATTTATATACCCCGATAAATCTTAAATAAAAAGGAATCTTCTACAGAATGGTGATAAAAGTTGAGGTTTAATGGTAGAGTTGCGGTCGTTACTGGGTCTGGATCTGGGATTGGGA
>CAZAXO010000179.1:0-4953 GCA_964489085.1 uncultured Candidatus Bathyarchaeia archaeon | reverse complement strand
ATCACCAATGTTTTATTGAATAGAATATATAAATTACATTTTGAAGGAAAATATTATTGTTATGAGGATATGCAACGAATCCTTCCCCTCAATAGACTCCAGTTCATCATAATCCATGGACTCATCAACGATCTCACAATAAACGAAATTAAAGATATCATACACGCAAAAGAAGACGAGTACACAGAAACCAAAAATGTGCTCATACATAATGAGTACATTGAAAAGAAAGGACTATCACTCTTCGCATCTTACAAGATACTTTTACTCGGTATAAAAGCATGGAAGACCTACCACAATGCTTACAGAGAGGATCCCCATATCGCCTACCTCATCGAAGAAATAAACACATATCCCAAGGAGTAAGTTACTAATGACCATAAAAGAAACTCTAGAAGCGATAATTAACACAATAATAGTTGGTGGTTTCCTTCTATTAATCTTGGGAGTATGTTACTGGACGTATGCCTTCACCCAACAGTACTCCCTATCAACTGAGCTTAAACTCATAGTCATCAGCATCATCTTACTCGTTTTTGGGATCATTGCTGCAAAGCTTTTCTCACAGGTAGGAAGCTAATGTATGACGAGTGGGTAGAAGACACCTTACTTAGGTTTAACCGACTCTCACATCTAATTCATCCAAATGCAAAACAGCTCCTCATCGCCTACAGTCTCGAAGAAGACCACAATAAGAAAGAAGAATTACGAGATGAAATAGAGTCAATGCTTGGTGCCTATGAAACACGCTTCCTCACCCACCAACGACACGTATTCGCTTCACCAACAAATGTTACCGGTGAACTCATTCTTGGCACAGTTGTCGTTGGCGATGAAGAAGTTGAAGAATGCAGAATCCCAGTTAATGGCTTAACAAGGCATTTGATTGTTTATGCCCAGACCGGACACCTATGGTGCAATTAATGCGCCTTAGGCCGGAGATTCTAAAACCACAGCTCTCCTCAACATCATAGACACTTTAATCGAGCTGAAGATTCCTCTTCTATGGCTTGATTTAAAAGAAGACGGAAGAAAGATCCATAGACGGCATGAAGAGTTAATTGTAATTCCTTGGCGTGAATTCAGATGGAATCCTTTACGTCCTCCACCTGGCATGAATGTGAAGGAGTGGTGGCAGAACTTTGCTCAAACCTCTGGTAGATCATGGGGAACCTTCCACGCTGGCCCGAACTACCTATTAGAGTTTCTCGACGAACTGTATCTAGACTATGAGAAGACAAAAAGAATTCCAAATCTTCTCGATCTGTACCAGCTTATAGTTGAGACTAAGGAGACTTCTCGTAAGAGACTAGATTACTACGATGTAATCTATAACCGGATGCGAACAATAACAAGTGTTATTGGCACAGTACTGAATTGCGAGTTTGGAATTCCACTAGAAAAACTGCTTGATCATTATGTTATACTCGAGCTGAGTCAGCTTAGACCAGATGAACAGAATTGGCTTGTTGAGGTTCTTTTAATGTGGATCTACCAGTATAGATTGGTGCAGAGACATCGTGGAGAGCATCTACGTCACGTCATTATTTTGGATGAATGCCACCGATGGTTCTACACTGGAAAGGATTACTCTGAAACAACTCGTGAGATGGGCATGCCTGTAACCGATACCTTTCCAACGCAATTTAGAGATTTCGGGGAAGGCTTGATCTGCACTACTAATCTTCCATCGAGGGTGAGCCAATCTCTTCATTCGAATACTTTAACAAAGATCACGGGAAACCTCGGAAGTGGCATGGACGTAGATACAGTCGCTGAAGCGATGGGATTAAAAGACGATGAAAGAGAGAGTATTCATAAACTGAGAAGGGCTGAGTGGATCGTAAAGCTCAGTGACTACTATACTGAGCCTTTCATGATTACAACATCTGACCATCCAGTTGATACCAACGTAACTGATATGGAAGTATTAGAGAGACTTCATAGACTAGTACCACTCGATGAAAAAGAAGAAAAAAAAGAATTCTTTCCAAATCGGATACAAAGAAAACCAAAACAGGAATTGATTCAACCCGACATCAGCGAAGATGCTATGGCGCTCTTATGCGATGTCGCAGCTCATCCTATACGAAGATTGACTACAAGGTACCGCTCACTTGGATTGTATGGAAGAAAAACTTCTACTATTAAATCCGAACTTATTAACAAACATCTTGTTGAGGAAGTTACTCTAAGTTACAATCCCTTATGTGATAAACCGGTAAAATTCTTATCTATTACTACTAAGGCCATTCGAATGCTAAAGAAATTACAACAACCTGTAGAATTCTGGGATGAGTTCATAGGTAAAACTAGTTTGGAACACAGATTGTATCAGCTATTTCTTACTACTTACTTGAAGAAAGTCGGCTTCCAAGTTGCGATTGAAAAAAATCTGGGAAAAAAGCGATTAGACCTGTTTGCGGTAAAAGATAATAAGAAATGTGGATTTGAAATCGCCCTAAACTCTCAGATCAATCCATGGAACATCATAAAGACACAGAAGCATTTCGATGAGTTAATTGTGATATGCAAGAACCGTACTATTGCTCAAAGAACAGAAGAAATCCTAGGAAATATCGCTTATCCTTCGATATTGAAGAAGATCAGAATCTGCTTACTGAAGGATTATCTCCTTGAACTTAGAGGCAATATATTACCTTAACACCTTGTAAATCTGTAAAATTGATAAAATAACTGCATAACACGATCATTTTTTGATAAATAACCTTAAAATATGGAGAAACGATAAAAATGATTAATTATAGAAGAATAAGAAAACGTACAAATCCCTATAAAATGGGATTACCTAGCCCATATAAACAGAAAACAAAATCCTACACCACACAGGATAAGTATATATCGCATAGCAGTAAGGTCGGTGGAGGAATCGAAATCAATAGACAAAGAAGTCATTATCCTCCGCCCCAAATAGAATTCAGAGATGATCCTGACCTTGATGAGATTCTCAATAAATCAGTGGATCATTACGGAAAAGAATTCAAAAAGAGAGTAAAAGAGATTCTTGAACAGATGAATCAAGAATCAAACGAGAATCTAGAAGACCTAAGGAGAGAGCTGGAAGCAGATCTCGAATCAGATAGGATACATATAGAAAATAGTGATAGTGAATCTAATCCTATTCCTATCGAGAATCATATAGATGATACTGAAATAGAATTAGATGAGGTTCCAACAGCAGCTGAAGCCAACCAAGAAGACGATATAAGCGAATTAGTAGAATCAATAAATACTGAACCAGAAATTCCACCTGAAGAAGCTGAGTTCAATCCTGATTTAGCGGAGTTAGCTGAAGAGGTTTTAGAAAATCCTGTTTTAGCTGATGAGGTTCCTCCTGAAATTTGGTCTGAAATAGAAGTTTTAGTAGAAGACCTTGAAGCAGAACAAGAGCCTGACATTGAAGGGATCGAACCCAGTTATTACTAATTTTCCTCAATTTTTAAAGTGATTCTTTATGAGTAGAATAGTTGCTCTTGACGTAGGCTCAGGCTTTACAAAATGCTATGATGGCAAACATAAAATCATCTTTCCATCAGTTTACAGCTACCGCCAATCCACGCTCTGGGAGGAGGGTAGTGCAATAGAAGCAGTAGGAGAAAAAGCATTAGAAATATCTCAATATCCAAATGCCGTTACATTATATCCAGTAATAGACGGTAAACCACAACATTCAGCCTACATCAAGCTTGCTGAAGAAGCATTAAACAAATTGAAAAGAGGATTCTTAGATAAAGTCAACTTAATTACTGGGCTTCCTTACGAAACAGGAAAAGATGATAGAGAAAGAATTAAGAAACTATTGAAGAATGAATTAAGTCTTAATGAGATCGTTGTCTATCCTCAATCTTTAGGTACACTATTCGATCTAGATCTAAAATCTGCAACTGTCATCAATATAGGCCACGGAACCACTGAAATAATTATCATTGAAAACCTAAATCCTCTTGGTGGTATGTCAGAACCATTGGCCAGTGACTACATACTAACTTCTTTATCCAATCAAAATATGGATTCAAACCAAGCACCAATAATCTAGTGGATTTAGTATCTAGTAAAATTGATGAGATTACAACCTTCGATAAATCAACTGTTCATAGGAAGGAAATAAAAGACCAGCTTCATAATTCAGTAAATCATCTAACTGATAAGATCTGCTATAATATCCGTTATTTACTAACACAACTTCCTTCCAATCTGGAATGTTCAAGGAGAATCATATTATCCGGCGGTGGTACACTCATAGAAGGATTAAAAGATACAGTAGAACAGCAACTAGATAGTAAAGTAATTCAGCCATCAGATCCGATATTCAGCAATGTCTACGGCTTCTATACGATGGGAGTCAAACTCTATGGCTAAGAAAATCTCAGTTAGATTACCTGATGAACTGTTTGCTAAAATCGAAAACTGGAGATCAAAAGGCATCAGTTTGTCCGACACTGTCCGACAAGCATTGATTCTTCTACCAAATTCTCCTGAAGAAATAATTCAAATACAATCTGTTCAAACAAAAATCAAACCGTTGCAAAAGGCTGAAATTAATATTCAAATGAAAGACGAAACAGAAGCTTTGAAATCATTACAGGAATGGAATTAAAAATCACCTTCATAATTATTGGTGTATTAAATGAAGTCTAAAATGTATGCAGAATCAAAAGGTAAGACAATAAGTCCGTATGTTGGGTGCCGCTATGATTGTGTTTATTGTGAATCAACTTTCAAGCGACAAATGAAAAGGCGTAAACATCAATGCATAAATTGTTATAAATATCTACCTCATCCGCATTTAGAGAGAATCAGAAAAGACAATAAGTGGATTCCTCCTCCGAAAACTAAGCCAGATGAGTTCATTTTTGTATGCGATTTTTCAGATGTCAACTTTGTTCCGAAAGGAATGATGCAGAAAATAATGGGCTGGATGAACCTATATTC
>CAZAXO010000178.1:0-4960 GCA_964489085.1 uncultured Candidatus Bathyarchaeia archaeon | reverse complement strand
ATATAGAGAGATGATCGCGAGTAACAACGGTAAACTTGCTATATGCGTCATAAGAAACGCTTTCATAGAAGCTAGAGCAGAAGCAGGTTTTTCCTTCCAGAAACCTATAAGTCCCCAACTACATAAGCTAACAAGTTCCCAAAAAACAAAAAAGGTGATAAAATCATTAGAGAAGACTAGGCCAATCATAGAACCAACGAATATTAACATCCACATATAATAGGTTCCAAGATCATGTTCTCCATCTAAATCACGAACTGAAAACAATATTGTACAAAAACCAATTAATGCAGCGATTAGAGAAAACAGAAAACCTAAAGCATCTATTCTAAAAGATAAAGCTAAATCAAGAGCTTGAGACCAAGTATAAGTGAAAACAGGAATTCTTTCAGCTAATGCATCCCTCATTATTAGAGTTAGAAGTATCAATGTTACTAATGATGCGGCAACAGAGAACCAATTTCTCAAGTTACCAGTTTTACTTAGTAATAAGGCGATAATACCTGACACTAAAGGTATAACCATTATCCACAAAATATAGTATTCAACCATTATAGACATCCTCAAGCTACTACTAATGGCTTATGTTCCACTTTAGTTGGTTCAAACGCGTCAAGGGCTTTCACAATACCATCTATAATGGCTTGAGGGCGAGGGGGACAACCAAGAACATAAACATCTACTGGCATAATTTTTTCTAAGGGACCAGCCATATTGTAGCTTTTACGGAAGATTCCACCAGAAGCAGGACATTCTCCTATAGCAACAACAGCCTTCGGATTGGGTGTTTGTTCATAAATTCTCTTTATCCTAGGAGCAGTTTGCTTGGTAACAATACCAGTTACTAGAAGTATATCTGCGTGTCTTGGACTCCCCTCAAGGATAATTCCAAAACGTTCCACATCAAAACGAGACGTTAACGTTTCGATTGCTTCTATGTCACAGTTATTACATGAACCAGCACTTACATGAAAAACATATGGAGATTTTTTCCGAAACCAACTAACTAAATTTCTAGCCAACTTCTTCCCTCTATCTCTGAATCAAAGATATTTCTATCGATCAAAGTAGGTTTATTAGCTAAATATAGGTTCTGTTATTTATAATTATATTTACAATTATTAAGTATTTTCAAATGGTTTATAAAGTATATAAATAGATGTCTTTACTATCTTCACAAACATAAAAAAATAAATTTTATATTATCTGATTAGTTGTTTCTTTCAAGTCTTCAAATCCTAACTTAAGATAAGCTAGCTAGTTAGGTCCAAGTTTTTACATTTTATATCACAACACAAAACCTTAGTATAGTAATTTTTTATGAGCATGCTGGATTAGTATTTGGAGTACATAAGATTATATAGGGGTATATAACTATATATATCAGCACAGAGTTGGTTAACTAGCGCAATGTTATTATTATCATTAGAGTAACCATCTTTAGCTAGATATGTAATGCTTTCATTATTTTGTATAGGGTTTTATATGCAACTGACTCATGTATATCTAGTATACTCTGACCTAGCAAACTTCTTTTACTTATTTGAGGATCGTTAGGTATGAATCCCACAACATCAAAATTATAATTGTCTTTAGTAATTTTTGTTATGTTCTTTTGAATATTCAGATCATCAACTCTATTACATATACCTGATATGTTTGAAACTTTTAAGTTCCTTTTCCTTATTTGTTGAATAATATCTCCAGCTGTATCAAGACTCATTTTTGAGCCATCTAAAATAATTAAGATATGATCAATATTCTGTTTGAGAGCGATTTGATCTAATATTTTTCTTGGGAAAATCTCAGTACCAGGATCACAATCAACGATCACATGATTGTATGTTAATCCATAGCTCTTTAATATCTGTGGTATTGCATATTCCGCCCATAAAAAAGATGGACAATAGCAATCAATATTATCTGATGGTTTACCTAAAGTAAGAAGATCAAAATCATCTCCTTCAACTATAACCTCTTGAGCAATAAGTGATAGGAAATACTCTTGGTCGGAAATATCAATAGGTTTTTGAGGTTCTAACTCAGTTTTTTTCTCTTTGTGTATACGATCAACAATCTCACCCAGAGTTTTTTTTATAGGAATCCCTAACAGTTTGTATAAATGGCCATCTGGATCGAGATCCATAGCAAAAGTTACATCACCATTATCAACAAAATATTTTACAGCTAAGGCAGAAAGAGTCGTCTTACCAGTACCGCCTTTACCTGGGAAAGCAATAATTGTCATAAAACATCACAACAAAACCTAAAAATTTTTAATATACCCCATAAGAATATTTTTTTCTATTTCATAAAGAGGAAGCTAACATATATTAATTCTATGAAAGCATATTCTTTAAACAAACTTACTGATGTAACCAAGCTGTACTGTAAACTATTTAGTTTGTATGCAATATACAGCTAGGTAGTTAACGTTACTAAATTGTCGAATCGTGTATTAGCGAACTTTATCTTACCCCATATTGAAGGATTCTCTAATCTATCATTTATTTGTTGAGAGTCAGGAAGTTGTCTTATCTTCTCAGTTATAGGAAAATACCATTGTTCATCATTAATCTTAGCTGACATAGCAAATCCAATATACTCAGGTTCATACGTATTTAACCATCTCATATCAAATTCGAATACTTTATTTACGTGTTCTTCATGTTCTCTAAAAGTCTGAATGAATGAACTGTAACTAACATAGTCAACATCATAATCTAGTGGAGACCAAGTTTTAGTTGCCCATACCCAACGACCATGATCCCCTTGAGCTGCATGTAATCCATACTCGTCTATTGTGACTCTATAACAGTTTTCATCAAGAATATTCAAACTTTTACCAGAAATATCATAAACAACATCGAATTCTATATTATCACTTTTTTTCGTAGCTTGAATCAAATCAAGAATAATGTAAAACTTTTTCAGATCATGTTTAAGATACGCATATGGTCCCGACTTACCAATAGGCACCTCCAAAGTATCATAAGAAAATTCATTTAAAAATAAGAGTAGATCAGTGTTATCAACTTTATTCTTAGGCCAAAGTTCATGCTCATAATTCTGTAATGGTACCTCAATCAGATCATCTTTTAGAGTTGATGTTTTAATTTGAGTATTAGATTGTATTCGTGTTTTAGTTGATTGATGAACAGTTTGAGAATTTGGCGTTGTAACTCTTTTCTGGTCAAAAACATAATATACTATAGAGGCCCCAGCTACTGCAATTACTCCAGAAGTAATATACTTAAGATAACTTCTTCGACTACTCTTTCGAGATGGCATACTCAATCAATGAAGATATTTCTTAGAAAGGTTAAAAAAATTTTCACCCTTCCCGCTGGTCTCAAGAAGTTATTTTTGACTTAACTGTATAATTGTTTTACAGAAGTCAGGAAGATCATTAGGATCACGTGATGTAACTATAGTCTCATCGATTACAACAGGTTGATCTTTATAATTCGCACCAGCATTTACCATATCATCCTTAATAGAGAAGTGAGATGTAGCATCTCGACCATTGATAATTCCGGCAGAGATTAAGACCCATGGTCCATGACATATCGCTGCAACAACTTTTCCCTCATTATGCATCGTTTTAACAATCTTTAAAATTTCTTTGTAACGACGTAACTTATCAGGACAATTTACTCCACCAGGAATGATGATCGCATCAAAGTCTAATGGTTTAACCTCTGATGCATTGATGTCAGATATCACTTCGAGACCATGTTTACTGCAATATATCTTCTTATCTTTTCCTACAGTAGTAATTTCCACTCCTTCCTCTATTAATCTGATACGAGGATACCAGTATTCTAACTCATCATATCCATCTTCAACAAGTATCATAACTTTTTTTCCTGTCAAACTCAAAAGCAAAACCTTCCGGCTAACTAGCATATATTATATTGAGTTATAATAGTGGTAGCTATTTTATCAATTTGCCTTAATAAATTGCTACCTTTATTATAATCAAATATTGTGGTTCCAGATAAATCAGCTTCTTCCATAGCTTCACTATAATCAATTGAATATATAGGCGAGATTCCAATATCCGATACAAGTTTTGTAATGTTCTTCTCAATTTCTTTATTCTTCACTTTATTGATTACAGCGATAATCTCTTGTATTCCCATATCAATTGCAAGTTTTTTAATACGTTTAGCAGTTTCAATAGACTTCAAACTTGATTCTACAACAATGAGAAGAATCTCAACTGTTTCAGTTGTTCCTCGTCCAAGATGTTCGACACCTGCTTCCATATCCATAATCAAAACGTCAACATTCTTCGTGAGGTAATCAATTAATCGCTTAGCGAGTGAATTCGCGGGGCAGAAACAGCCTTCACCACCTTGTTTAATTGTTCCTAAAACAAGTAATTTCACTTTATCTTTACAGTTAATACCATACTCTGAAATGATATCATCCACTTTTGGATTTAATTTAAAGACGCGACCATAACCTTCAGGGGGAGCGCCCGTTCTTTCCTCAATTAAATCCGACATTTCCATAAGTGGCTTAACAGATTCGTAGTCTTTAAATTCTTCACAACCAATTGATGATAGAAGGTTAGGCGAGGGATCCATATCTAAAGCGATAACCTTGCATCCTCTTCGTGAGAAGGATCGTGCTAATCCAGCAGATATTGTAGATTTACCTACTCCACCTTTACCAGTTATAGCTATCTTCATTTATGTTTCACACTTACTATGAAATTAGAGATAAAAATATAAAGCTGCGGGTAGTTGATAGAACCTGTGAATCTTTAAAGGTGGATAAATACATCTTACTTAGATTATACCTTTACTCCTATTGGAGATGACTCATGGGAAGACTTATTGTACGACAATATGATACAGCTATACCCTTGAGAAGAGGAAAAACTCTCCTATCCCATCTCCAAGAAGGAAATATTAATATTACCGCCCTCTGTGGAGGGCAGGGTAGTTGT
>CAZAXO010000177.1:0-4985 GCA_964489085.1 uncultured Candidatus Bathyarchaeia archaeon | reverse complement strand
ATTATGTATATACTTAGCGAAGGCCTCAAATTCTTATTTTGTGAGTATACGTAAATTTTTAATTCGAGCTGTAATAATTAATTTTTATTTATTAAATAATTTAATAGTAAACGAAATGCATAAAAGTATTTTATCAAGAATTTATCGGGGTGTTGTAAGTTGAGTGCTGCGGCGATAGGAGATCCAATATTTGTGGCAGGTTTTAGATTGGTTGGTGTTGATGGGTTTGCTGTATCATCTGATGAAGTTGCTGATAGTATGCTGAAACAGTTTGTTGAAGAAGAGAAATATAAAATGATCATCCTTCCTGAAAGATTTGTTACACAAACAAAAGAATTACGTTCTCGATTAATGAGAGAAGGACGTGTTATACCTATATTTGCTTTTATACCTGATTACACTGGAATAAAAGGAGAAAGAATAAAAGAATTAAAGCGGAGCATAAGTTTGGCTGTTGGTGCAGAATTAAAAATGTAATGGTGATAAGAATATTGTCAATTCCTTTTGATGAATTAATTGAAGAAGAACTTAAAGCTATTCGTTTAGTTGAAGATGGAAAAGCTAAAGCTGGAAAGATTATTTCAGAAGCACGAAAAAAAGCACAGATCCTAATAGATAAAGCCACAAAAACCGAAAATATTGAAGCAATGATTGCAGAGGAAGAGAAGAAGTCCAAGAAAGAAGCTAAGAAGATTTTAGCTAATTATCAAAAAGACGCACTTCAATTCCGTGAAATACCTGAAAAATCATTCTTAAAAGCTGTTGAATTATCACTAAATGAGGTTTTACATATTGAGTGAATCTGTTAAACTGATAAAGAACGAGATAATGAGAAGAGCGCAAGAGGAAACAAAGAAAACTATCTCTGAAGCAGAACTCCAAGCGAAGACAATCCTCTCTTCAGCAGAAGCAAAAGCTCATGAAGTAGTGATGGCTTCTGTGAAGCCCGAGATTGAGGTAATGCGAAGAAAAATTCTTGGATCACAGATGCTTGAAGGAAGAAAGATGTTGCTTAAACTTAAATATGAAATCACGCTCAAAGTACTCAACTCTGTAGAAGATAAACTTAGAAAGATTGCTTCTGGTAAGGATAATAGTATTGATTATGATGTGTTACTCTCCAACTTACTTGAAGAGGCTATTTTACAACTCGGTGAAGATGAAGTGATTATATATGCAAATAAACGGGATCTATCACACCTATCGAAGAATTTAAACAAGCTTCAACAAAAGCTTTCAAAAACGATGCATGATAAGATAAAACTTGAATTAACTGATCAGCCTCTCTCATGTATAGGTGGTGTCATAGTTTCGAACAAAGATGGTAAGAAGACCTTCATAAACACTCTAGAAGGTAGGCTTTCAAAGGCTCAAGGTATCATTCAAGGAAAGATATTACAGGAGCTACTCAGTTAATTGAGAGAGGTAAATACAAATGGTAGAGCGTAAAGGAAGAATAAATAGGGTTAATGGATCTCTCGTCGTTGCTGAAGGATTGCCAAGTATTAAAATCGGTGACGTTGTCCAAGTTGGAGAACAACAACTGATCGGTGAGGTCGTTAGAATATTTGGAAAACAAGCTGCGATTCAATGTTATGAAGATACAAGTGGCACTAAGCCTGGTGAAATCGTGGCGACAACTGGAATGCCAATGGTCGCTGAGCTCGGTCCCGGATTGATAGGAAATATCTTCGATGGTTTAGAGTTCTCCGAATTAGCATTATATGATCTAGCTGGTGCTTTTATTAAAAGAGGTGTTAAGATCCCCTCTTTAGATAGAAAGAAGAAATGGCATTTTATTCCTCAAGTTAAGAAAGGAGATAAAGTAAGTGAAGGTGATATAGTAGGTTCAGTACCCGAAAGTTCAGCTATTGACCATAAAATTTTAACTCCTGTTGATATTCGAGGAGTCGTGGAAGATATCAAAGAAGGAGACTATACTGTAACCGACGATGTTGTTTCTATTCGGATGCCGGATGGAGATAAGCATAAACTTACTTTAATGCGGCGATGGCCAATCAGAGTTCCTCGACCTTATAAAGTGCGCCTTCCATCAGTGGAACCATTGATAACTGGCCAGCGAGTTGTTGACTCATTTTTTCCAGTAGCAAAAGGTGGAGCTGCAGCTATTCCTGGAGGATTTGGAACTGGTAAAACTGTAACATTACATCAACTTGCTAAATGGTCTGATGCTGATATCATTGTTTATGTGGGATGCGGTGAAAGGGGTAATGAAATGGCTGATGTCATCACTCACTTCCCAAGTCTTGCAGATCCTCGAACAGGTAAAACACTTATGGAAAGATCGGTGTTCATAGCAAATGTAAGTAATCTCCCGGTCTCAGCAAGAGAGGCGAGTATTTACATGGGAGTCACAATTGCTGAATATTATCGGGATCAAGGGTATGATGTTGCAGTTATGGCTGACTCAACGTCTCGATGGGCTGAAGCTTTACGAGATATATCAGGTAGACTCGAAGAAATACCTGCTGAAGGTGGCTATCCCGCATATCTAGCAGAGAAGATAGCTGAATTCTATGAAAGAAGTGGTCGAGTTGTTCCTCTTGGAAGTGATAAAAGGACTGGATCAGTTACAATTATGGGTGCTGTTTCTCCTCCAGGAGGAGACTTTAGTGAACCAGTTACTTCAATTACACTGCGATTCGTTGGAACGTTATGGGCTTTAGATACTGATCTGGCCTTTAGAAGGCATTTTCCTGCAATAAATTGGCTTATGAGTTTTAGTAGATATACTGATCTTCTTAGTCAGTACTGGTCTCAATTTGATCCTCAATGGGCTTCATTTCGGGAGAAAGCTCTCAGTCTCTTAGAAGAAGCCTCGAAAATAGAGGAGACTGCTCGTATAGTAGGTGAAAAAGCATTACCTGATGAGCAACGACTTGTCTTACTATTCTCTGAGATAATTCGAGAAGGGTTCCTCGTTCAAGCAGCATTTCATGAAGTTGATACGTACTGTGAACCTGAGAAACAAGCAAAGATGCTGCGATTTATGGTTGAATTCCATGAGATGGTTGAGCCCTTAGTACGAGGTGGGGTTCCAGTAGATAAGATAAGAGATATGCCTTCTCTTGTTGAGGTGATGCGGTTGAAAGAGAGAAAAGGAATCGAATTGATTGAAAAAGTGAGAAAAACTATCAGAGCTGATATAGAAAAGCTAGCTGAACAATACAGCCTAGCTTACTAAAAGGAGAATGTATTAGTATGACAGAAAAAGCGGGTTTAGTCGTTAAAACAACAAATGAGATAAAAGGACCCATTCTTGTTGTTGAAGGAGTAAAAGGAGCAGCTTATAATGAATTGGTAGAGATTAAACTACCTGATGGTAGAGAAATGATGGGTAGTGTCCTAGATACTTTTCGAGATCGTGCTATCGTCCAAGTTTTTGGTGCAACAGAAGGATTAGAACTTGCGTTATCAGTGAGATTTACAGGAGAAGTAATAAAAATTCCTCTATCAGATGATTTGATTGGGAGAGTATTCAGTGGAAGTTTTAAACCTCTCGATGGTTTACCGGACCCCATGGGTACTGAATATCGAGAAGTATATGGTTCCGTTATTAATCCAGCAGCAAGAGAACCTCCGAGTGAATTTATCCAAACAGGTATATCAGCTATAGATGCGATGAATTCTCTTGTACGAGGACAGAAGCTTCCCTTTTTCTCAGAAGCTGGTCTCCCTCATAATGTAGTTGCAGCTCAGGTTGCCAGACAGGCGACAGTACCCGGTAAGGAAGAAGATTTCGCGGTTGTGTTCTGTGCTATGGGTGTAAAACATGAGGAATATGAATTTTTCAGAACAGAATTCGAGAGAACTGGTGCTTTATCAGGAGCAGTAGTTATCCTCAATCTTGCGGATGATCCTATCATAGAACGAATCATCGCCCCACGAATAGCTCAAACAGTTGCTGAATATTTAGCTTTCGATATGGATATTCATGTATTAACAATACTTACTGATATGACCAACTACGCAGAAGCTCTCAGAGAGATATCAGCTGCCCGAGAGGAGGTTCCTGCGAGAAGAGGCTATCCCGGATATCTCTATACCGATTTAGCTACTCTATATGAGAGAGCGGGTAAGATTAAAGGGGGGAAGGGGTCTGTAACTCTTATGCCGATCCTCACTATGCCTGGAGGTGATATTACTCATCCAATACCTGATTTAAGTGGGTATATAACTGAAGGACAATTAATTCTTGACAGGGACCTCTATCTTCGTGGTATCTATCCTCCCATGAATGTTCTTCCTTCTCTTTCTCGATTAATGAAGGATGGTATTGGCTTAGATTTAACAAGAGCTGATCATCCCGATGTTTCTAACCAGTTGTATATGTCCTATGCTGAGGGAGTTAAAGCGAGGGGATTAGTTAGAATCATAGGAGAAGTAGGGCTTAGTGAGAGAGAAAGAACATACTTACGGTTCGCAGAAGCTTTTGAAAGACAATTTGTGAATCAAGGTGCTTATGAGAATAGGCCCTTAGAGCGGACCCTTGAAATAGCATGGAATCTTCTCTCATTACTACCTGAAGACGAACTTATCAGAGTAAAAGAGGAATACATTAAGCAATATCGTAAAAGTAGTGAGATTAATAGTACGACGGAGAAGCAATAGATGAGTTCATCAGCTGGAGCTCGAGTAAAACCAACACGTGGTTTTCTCATTCAGATGAAGAGACGCGTAAAATTCATAGAAGAGGGATACAAGCTACTTGAGATGAAAAGAGACGAGCTTGCGAAAGAGCTCCGATCTGATTTGGCTGAACTTAGTTCTCGAAGAGTTGGTTTTGAGGAAAAAATTGCACAAGCTTTTCAAACGATAGCAAGAACTTATACATCCCTTGGACCTGGTGAGGTAGATTCATGGGTAAATCCCAAAAAGAAGTTAGATCTAAAAGTGTTACCAAAAAGCGTTATGGGTATACAAGTTCCTTATGCTCAAATTCTTTATAGACCAGACGTTAAAAA
>CAZAXO010000176.1:0-4988 GCA_964489085.1 uncultured Candidatus Bathyarchaeia archaeon | reverse complement strand
ATGTAACATTAGATAAACTTGGAGAACAGAGAAAAAAAATTCATTTAGCTGCAATTTCTGAACCTTTTGGATTGGTTCCGGAGGAATTTTTTGAAAAAAAAACTAAATGGCATGATTGGAAAAATGATTGGTATAATTGCCCAGGTCTTTTCAAGTGGTGGTGTACTAAATACGGATTATCTTATTCAGAAGAACATCTTGAAGAAAGTATTGATATATTAGCATCCTATGTTGCTAATTTCTTGAAAAAAGCAAAATCTAAGGGGTTATACTCTAAATTTATTGGTTTTGTTCGAACTTACACTTCAAATCTCAAAGAAAAACAAGATCATACTCATAACAGAATTCTTAAAAAAGCTTCTCAAATATCAGGTGTCTATGTCGAAATTTTACCACCGAAAGATATTATTTCTAATATTATTAAATTAAGTGGCAAAATGGCTTGGGATATGTACGGAGTAGCCCACCCGATCGCTCAACAATATCTGTATAATTACCTTAAAAAAAGTTAATAATAATTTATGAAAAATTTTTTTTATACTTCAGAATATGTAGAGCGCCATAACACAACAAACGAATCTCCTATATCAGTTAAATGAAAAACTGAATACCCCACTGGTAATTTAGGAATAATTTTTGGTATTTCATTACTTCCAAGAATCTTACTTATTCTATTTAAGTCCCCTTCATATTTAGTCCTAAAGAAAATACTAATATTCATTGCCGACCTCATCGCTGTATCAAAATCGCTAATCTTATGAGAAATCATCAATATTCCTACGCCCTTCTTTCTAAGCATTCTAACAGCTTTATCTAAGAACTTGATAGCATGTTTATCCACTTCCTTTAATATCCAAAGATGAGCCTCTTCGATTACAATAAAAAAATATCAAATTTTCAGAATCAGCTTGAAGGTCAAAATATTCTAAAACCTGATCAAGAGCTAATACTACCTTACTCTTTCGGCTTAATCATAAATATTTGAAAGCTTGAAAATAGAATACTTTATGTAGTTGTTTCCAAATCGATTCTCTATTAAAAAAAATACTATCGTAATATTCGATCTGTATTATTTGAAGGAGTGAGTGTAAATGAAGTCATCAGTGAAAAATTGGAGTATAATTATTCTTTTCTGTACCCTAATCTTGTCAGTATCTCAAATTGAGGTTATTCATGGAATTCAAATTGATCGGCATCTTATCTGTGAAAACGTCGATGAAGTTGGTCAACCATTGGGTTTCAAGAATGCCTATCAATTAGGAGATAAGCAAATAATTTCTTGGGTGAATCTTAAGGATATTAAACAAAATCATGAGTGTAGTTGGAAGTGGCTTGGCCCTGATAAAACTTTGTGGGCTGAAGCAAGTGTATCTGTAAGTCCTGAGAAAGCTACTCAACGCGTTTATAGCATTTTAGATCTTGAGAGCAATCCAGAGATTTTTGATAACCACGGTTTGTGGACGGTTCAATTCTTTATTGATGATGATTATAAATTTTCTGATTCTTTTTCCATCTTCGCAAAGAAAGACGCTGAAACTACAACGACCACAACTACACGTGACAGCGATGGAGCAGACGTAACAATAGTGCAGCATGTCATATGTAGAGGAGTTGATGAATCTGAGCAACCGTGGAAGCCAATTGATGTCACTGATACCTTCCTTACGACAGATGAAGCAGCGTATTCGCTTATTTCTCTTGAGGATGTTACACCGTTCACTCTCATTGAGAAATGGATAGCCCCCGATGGATCAGTCGTTATCGATCGATCGAGTGAAGTTGATTGGAGTGGTTCAGGATGGGCGTGGAGTAGACTGTTGATATCCGGTGAGAATCGTCAATCGGGAACATGGACTGTTGAAGTATACGCTGATAACAATCTTCTATCAACAAAACAATTCACTATCGTTTCAGCTGGTCCAAGTATTACTATGGTAGACTTAGCTGTGACGGTTGATGGTCGAGAACATGATAGTAGTAAACCTATGTACCCTGGTGAAGTTGAGGTAATAAAAATAACACTTCAAAATGGAGGTCAAAATATAGAAGAGTCAATACGTGTTAGTTTTGATGAGTTTACTCGATCTGATATTTTTACCGTTATCGAGTCTACTCAAGCAAAAGATCTCCCTCCTGGAGATAGTGATACATGGAGTATTACCTTAAGAGCTGAAAAACCAGGAGAGACTACAGGAATGTTTCGAATCTATGCTGCAGATCAGCAGATCTATGAAGAAGCTATTAGCTGGAGAATATCTGAATCGGGTATAGAACTTGTGGAAAAAAGTATAACACCGAAAGAGGGTGAACCAGTTTTTCCAGATGATATACTAACTCTTACATACAAGTTTAAAAATAATCGAGAAACGACTGCGAAGAATATTCATATGGAGCTTGGACCATTACCCGATTCTCTTACTCTGGTGGAAAGCACTGCCCCCACTGATATAATACCCGGGGCAACTGAAGAATTCATTATACAGATAAAAGCAACTAAAGAAGGAAATTACAGTTCCTCTGTTAAACTCTATGCTGGTGATGTAGTGATCGAGGAGGGCCCAGTAACTGTTCAAGTCTCGTCTCCTCCTTTCTGGCAGAATACCTTTATGATTGGCATCGTTATTGTAATAGTGATACTTGTAATCCTAGCTGCTATTATGTTGATGAAACGAAGAAGCGTATCAACACCCAAAAAGACTCAAGACGTTGAATATGTGCCCCCAAAGAGTGAGCCTTCTCCTACTACTGGGCTAAAATACTGTATACACTGCGGCG
The DNA here is from genome assembly GCA_964489085.1 of uncultured Candidatus Bathyarchaeia archaeon. Lineage (GTDB taxonomy): Archaea > Thermoproteota > Bathyarchaeia > 40CM-2-53-6 > DTGE01 > CAZAXO01. The sequence continues at coordinate 2,213 of CAZAXO010000176.1, read as the reverse complement.
CTGAAATACCTGATGACTCAGAATACTGTGGAGCCTGTGGTGAAGCACAACAATAATTCAACTCATTCAAATCTCCTCTAACTGAAAAGTAATGCTCATATCTTTGTTCATTTCACTTTTATTACTTTTTCATTATCTTGATTCCATATTATTCTATATATGCGATGAGAGCTTATCAGCAGGTAAGTAGAACGATTCAATAAGATATATACTTAAATCATGATCTACTGAAACAGGCACAATGGGGGGAGGTATATTGTATATAATGAAGCTATTGAATTGCGTACTGACACTATTGCATCTAAATGGAAAAACATCGACAAGAAAAAAATGTTTGGAGGTATATGCTATCTCTATTGCGGAAATATGTTTTCCGGCATATACAAAGATTATCTTATTCTAAAATTAGGAGAAGAATACTCAAAAAAAGCATTAGAACTCCCATTTGTGAAAGCATTTGATATGACTGGAAGACCTATGAAAGGATGGATTATGATAAGAAATAAAGGAATTTCAAATGATGATAAATTACATAAATGGATGAATACTGCTAAAGAATTCGTGAAAACATTACCTGCCAAGTGAATAGATACTCTTTTTTTTTCAGAGTGTAAATAGTTAGCTATCTTCTGATACTAAATTTTTTTAATCTATGAATTGACTGTTTTTAAATACAAGAGAGAGATAGTAGTCCTTTTAGTAGACGCATAAATGGATTTGACATATAGTTGTTCAAACTTTATTTCCTTTTAGGTGTGATATTCGTTCTATTAGGTCTCTTTTTAATAGTATTTCCATTCCTATCTAAACTATTACCCGCTATGGAAAAAATTCCTTCAATTATTATCTATGTATATCGAAAAGGAAATTTTTCCTTTGTAACATCTCCCATTTTAATTATAATCTCTATTGCATCTATACTCTGGTACATCATTTCTCAATACCGCTAATAGTTTATCTTTTACCTATTGAAGATAAGTGAATCCGGTACATCTCTATTCTAATGGATAACAGATACTTTTTTACTATATATTTCAACATTTTTGCAAAAAATCCTTAATACAACTCGAAGTAAAGATACCTAAAGATGATTAATGTCAACTCAAATTGTATCATACCAACCTAGTCAAAATATGTTATCGTCTTATCCAACGGTATATCCATCTAATTTTAATCGCCAAATACAAACCTATCAAAGACCCCAATATGCACCTACACATTCATATTTAGGATATCCCGCACCTACCTATGATTACCTATCACCATCACAACTACCTAAGCCTTGGACTGAGTATTATCAGAAGAATAAACCTGTTTACCCTACACAAATTAATTATATGCCTCATTCTCAACTTGGTAGTTCACAAAACTGGGCGCCATCGAAAACATATTTCCTCAGGTACTTCTTACCTACTTATTGGGAATATCCTCGATGGTACGTACCTCCAATTGGTAACTACCACTATTGGCCGTATCCACCAAACTACTAACTAGCGATAAAAAAAATAAGAAATTTGACCTTACCCTATTCCATTTAGGTTATCTATTAGGTTGATTCTATATAACCCGAGAGAAAAGCACTAATTATCTAGTAGTTATGATTTTTTTTCGATTTCAGTGAGTACTTCATCTAGTATATCTAATGCTTTAGAAGATTCTTCCTCTGTTATTATGTAAGGAGGCTTTATCTTAAGAATATTCCCCAGTCCATAAGGATGTGACAAACCGATGAATACTCCTTTTTCAAAGCACATTTTCACTGTCTGAGAAGCCTCTTGAATAGCTTTCTCTTTAGAACGCTTATCTTTAACCAACTCTACTCCAAAATATAGTCCTGGCCCTCTCACATCACCAATAAGAGGGTGATCTTCCTTCATCTCCGTTAATCTTTTTGTCCAAAATCTCCCCATTTTAACGGTTTTATCAGGCACATTATCTGCATGTATAATGTCGATCACTGTTGAGGCTGCTGCACAACCTAATGGGTTGCCGCTAAAAGTTAAGGGTTGCCACCATGCTTGAGGGTCTTTATCATTGAATGCTTCCGCTACTTCTTCAGTGAAGATAGCAGCGGATATAGGGTAACCTCCCCCCAATGCTTTTCCAACAGTCATAGCATCGGGTTTGAGACCTATCGTTTCAACTCCCCACATATTACCTGTTCTTCCGAAGCCTGTTTGTACTTCGTCAGCTATGATTAGAATATTATGGGT
>CAZAXO010000175.1:0-5024 GCA_964489085.1 uncultured Candidatus Bathyarchaeia archaeon | reverse complement strand
GAGTTCCACTAACCATTATCGCATCAGTACCACTATTTATCACTGCATCAATTAATTGTTTAGTATTCTTCTTATCGGGATCAAGTTTTGTTATATGCTTCCAATGCTGCCAGTCTAACATGAAATTCACACACATTATCCACTTAAATAATATATATTCTTATAAAGAAAATAATTGGTTATAACAGTTAAATATCGAATAGAACTATGGTATAGTTGTAGTTATTAAATCATATCAATTACTCGATGATTTTACCTATTAATGTATATAAATAAGTTGTAATGCAGAATTACTTTAACCTACTACTAGCCATTTTTTCTATGTAGTTTTTGTCAAATATGTTCTTAAATTTATTTAGTAATAAAGTATTGTATATACTTATTTCTTCTTCATTCATGTATTGAAACATATACCCTCCATCATAAGGAGAAGGATTTCCTTCTCTGGATATAAATTCCACATGCATAAATGGATCACCATGATTTATAGTAACTGGAATGCGTTCATTATTAAGATTGACAATCTCTAAAGCTAATCTTCCTACAAAACCACTATGGACTTTTGCTGCATTTAAAAATGAAAGACCTAACCGTCCATACTTACTTTTTGCAGTTAAATGGGCCACATAATTTGGAGGGGTAAAGATAATTTCATATGAAATGAGATTTTTATGTTGCAGATAGTTTAGTATAGTATCTTCTTTTACAGTTAGTATGTATCCGTCTCCATCAAGAAAAGATGGATTAAAAGGATGGATACATTTGAAATCAGTTATTAATTGAAGAATTTTATCTTTACCTAATACTCCCATCTATTATTCCTCAGATTAATATTTTCTAATTGAATATTTTATTTATTGATTGCTGCAGAATCTACTTATTCTCTCGTAGTTAGACTCCACTGATCTCTGAATATTTTGCAATTCGTTACTATTTTCAGGCTTGAAAAGGTGACGAAATCTTCCCTGCAATTTTAAAAAGTCCTCTACGGGGCTGGGCCTCGGTATCTTAATAGTTAACGCATATTTGCCTTTATTATATTCATATAGAGGGAAATAACGTGTTTGAACTGCTAATTTGGCTATTTTAATAGAATTCTTAGGATCAGATCTCCATCCTAAAGGGCATGGTGCGAGAACATGGATAACTGAAGGACCATCTACTTCGATAGCTTTTCTAGCTTTTTGTATAAAATCATTCCAATATGCGATTGAAGCAGTTGCTGCATATTCTATTCCATGAGCAATACAAATTCCCAAGAAATCTTTCTTCCATTCTGGTTTGCCTGGGATAACTTTTCCTGCTGGACTAGTGGTTGTTGATGCTCCATGAGGCGTTGCTCCCGAGCGTTGAATTCCCGTATTCATATATGCTTCATTATCATAGCATACATAGACGAAATCATGTCCCCTTTCTAGAGCTCCTGAAACTGCTTGTAGACCAATATCAAAAGTTCCACCGTCTCCTCCTATTGCAATTACATCAATCGGTTTATCTATTTTTTTCTTTCGCCGTAATGCTTTAAATCCTGCTTCTATACCTGAAGCTGTCGCTGCAGCATTCTCAAATGCAGTATGAGCCCAAGGTACTCTCCAAGCATTATAAGGGTATATAGAGGTTCCCACTTCAACACACCCAGTTGCGTTAGTTAAAACGGTTGGACCACGGAATGCCTTAGTTAACATTCTCATTGCTACAGCGGGTCCGCAGCCAGCGCAAAGTCTGTGACCGGGACCAAAAACTTCATCTGTGGTTAATTCCTTTAGAACTACCATTTATTCTCTCACTCCTATCAATTCAACCATTTTATCAACTACTTTATCTTCAGCGAGTGTGAGAGCTTTTGTTAGTATGTATTCAGCCTCTTTCGGAGACAAATCACGTCCTCCCAAGCCGTAAACGCAATTTCTAATTCCAATATCACTTCCACCAAATTCATGTGCTACGCTAATTATATCACTACAAAGCGGTCCTGTTGGTGCTCCAAAACTTAATGCTCGATCAAGTACAATGATCGCCTTAACATTTTTAATATAATCGTAAATTTCTTTTTGCGGAAATGGACGATATGCACATATTTTAAGTATCCCAATTTTTTTTCCCTTCTCGTTAAATTTTCTTGCTACTGATCTAAGCGTTCCAGCAGTACTTCCCATGCACACCACAACCGCATCAGCATCTTCTATATTGAAAGTTTCAACTAAATTGTATAACCGGTTAGAATATTTTTCATACTCCTGTGCTACTTCGACAATTTTTGTTTTTGCCTTTTTTAAAGCATCAAGCTGTTGAGCTTTAAATTCAAAGTAATAATCTTGTAATGCTAACGCACCAACCTGTATTGGTTTATCTGGATTTAAAGTATATTCAGTCTTTCTCTCAGGAAGAAACTTTCTTACAGTTGCATCATCGAGTACCGTCACATTTTCAACTGCATGGCTTATCGTAAAACCATCTATATTCACTGCAACAGGCAAAAGAATATCATTATCTTCTGCAATCTTAAAAGCTTGAATAATCCAATCATATGCTTCCTGAGCATTTTCTGCGAATAATTGAATCCAACCACAATCTCTTGAACCCATCATATCAGAATGATCCCCATGGATATTAATCGGTGCAGAAAGAGCACGATTGACAACACTCATAACTATAGGGCATCGCGTACCAGACGCGATGTAAAGCATTTCATGCATTAAAGCAAGCCCTTGACTCGCAGTTGCAGTAAATACACGAGCACCTGTGAGACTTGCTCCTATACAAGCTGACATAGCAGAATGTTCAGATTCAACACAGATAAATTCCGTATTTACTTCGCCATTAGCAACATAATTACTATACTCTTCAACAATAATTGTTTGAGGAGTTATAGGATAAGCTGAAACAACATCTACATCACATTGTTTCGCAGAATAAGCGGCAACCTGATCACCATTTAATCCAATTACTTTAGTCATCTTTATTCCTCCCTCATTATTATAGCTTTAACAGGACATTCCTCTGCACAAATTCCACATCCTTTACAATATTCATAATCTATTTTCACTTTTCCTTCAGATTGATCAATTGATGGTTCAGGACAATAGATCCAGCAAAGTAAACATCCTATACACTTACTAAGATCAACCTCTGGACGAAATACCCGCCAATCTCCAGTCCTATATGCTTTCGCAGTACCACCCTCAGGAACAATTCCAGCAATAGGAATATTTTTCCATCCTTTCTTCTCTAAACTCATCTAGTTTGCACCTCATTATACCCTTTTTTTACCATTTCCAAATTTTTTTCTAAAATAGGACCTTTAAACCGATCCTTTAAAACAGATACAATTGAATCTATTGAAACAAACTTAGATATACCGACTAATGCTCCCAGCATAATAGTATTCAAAGCACGTGTATTCCCTAGAATATCTAACGATATCTTAGTAGCATTCAATGTATAAACATCAATATGATTAATATTGAGAGAAGCAGCTAAATCGTTTTGCTTCTTCTCAGAATTCACTAAAAGTTTACCACCGCTCTTTAGTCCATCTGCAACATTAACTAGATGGATTACCGTAGGATCTAACACCACTACAATATCAGGTTCATAAATCCTATAATGAATCTCTATAGGCTCATCAGATATTCTACTAAAACCAGAAATCGGTGCTCCTATTCTTTCGGGACCAAACTCGGGAAAAGCTTGAGCATATTTATTCTCTAAAATAGCTGCATTAGCTAATAATCGACTTACAGTAATTACACCCTGGCCTGCTCTACCATGCCATCGGATTTCAATTAACATATTTTTCGCCTCAAAGTAGATGAAGCATACTAGCATCATTAGTAGGATATATAAGTTACGATAAGTATCTAGATGGTCTCAATAACAACTGAAACAAATACAACAATCGGTTATTTAAAACAAATCAATCATTTCACTATATGATTATGCAGAAAATATGGTATATATCAAGAAAAGAAAAAATTTTGAAAGATAATAAAACAAAAATCCAATTTTATGACAAAAGCGGAGAAATTAAGCATAAAGGGAAAATGGAGTTTAAGATAATATAAACATCATTTGTGATCGCGATGAAAAGAATGATTTTTTTAGATTATGATAATACTCTAAATGATTCCGATATAAAATATGTATCTAAACTAAATGGATTTTTCAATATGGATGGTGCAAAGTTATGGGATATTTTATTAAATAAAATACATATGGAAGTGCATCGGACATACCCCGAAAGACATGATGACATGTATTTCCACATATCCCTTCTTCATCATAACTTTGGAAAAGATGCAGATGAAAGAGAAATAACTAAGATGGTCAGAGCATTAGAAGAAGCTGAACGAGAATGCTGGGAAAATCCATCATACTTTCCTGACGTATTTGATTTTCTTGAAAAAATTATTGAATTAAAATATAGTGTATGTATGACTACAGGTCCAAATTCACTACAAAAAGGTAAATCATTAGAGGCTAAAATGTCAACTAAGATTTTTGATAGAATATTTGGCGAAGATATACTAGGATGTATAAAGACTGATCCAACATACTATAAACGAGCATTAGAAATATCAGGGGCAGATCCACATTCAACGGTTACTATCGGAGATACTTTAGCAACAGATGTAATACCCGCCAAGAAAGAAGGGATAAAAACAATATGGTTGAATAGAAAAAAAATACCTCTCGATAACCAAGATACTTTACCAGATTTTGAAGTCTATGATCTATATGAAGCGCTAAACATATTAAATCAGATATTTGAAAACAAAAAGTAAATTTTTAACTATAATAAATGTATTTATCTAATTACGCAAATTGAGAATACTTTGCTAGATTCGTTTACAATTAAATAAAAAAATGGGGAATATGTGAGAGATCTAAAATCGGTGATTATATTACCAGACCTTATCGCGTTGGTACTTACCACAATTTGGACAGTAATTCATATGCGGATCGGATGTATCTTGTATCGGTTGACCACAGAATTTACACGATTCAGGAATCCAGAAGCCACG
>CAZAXO010000174.1:0-5058 GCA_964489085.1 uncultured Candidatus Bathyarchaeia archaeon | reverse complement strand
GTTCCCACATCTTCATCTACCATGCCGTTTATTGCAGCAATTGCATTATCAAATATTTTCTTACTGATTTCGTTAATACCAAGAATATCTATAATAGAATGCATTACAATAATATCTTTAGTTCCTACATAGGGTCCAAAAGTTTGATTTCCTGATGCTAGCGATGAGACAATGAATTTCGGTATTCCAATAGGCAATGTTTTCATACCAGCAGCTGCTAGTAAACTGCCTCCTGCACCCCCTATAGAAATAACACCATCGATAAGGTCATCATCATAAGCTTGTTTTACTACTTTTTCGATACCCTTCATCATAACTTCAAGTGCAGGGCCTCGGTACATTTTCTGCAATTTTTCGATGGTTGATCCCGCAGCTCGTGCGACTTCTTCTCGGCTGATATCTGGTTCAGTGACACCGAGAATGTCTCCTCTGATACCCGAATCAATTATGAGAGTCTTCTTTCCCTTTTCGATAAGCTTATCACTTATGTATTTTACTTCTTCACCTTTAGTATCGAGAGTTGCAATAATCGCTATTGTCTTCATTATTAATTCTCCCAAATTATAATTAATAATTAATTTTTATTCTATACGATGCTTGTTAAATTTCACGCTAACTAATATATAATCTCTATTGCTGGAAAGAATAAATTTTAATTTTTCTAGTATTAATTAATGTAGTTAATAAAAGGATAGTATGGACTTAGTTATTGGTGGGCCGGATGGGATTCGAACCCACGATCTTTCGGTTTCTCAACTGTTAAATCGGTTTATCAGCCGAACGCTCTATGGCGTCTATTCTAGCTTAACCAAGCTGAGCTACCGGCCCAATACTGTCAATGAATCTATAAAACATATATAACCCTTTCTCGAATGGATATACATTCAATAGCCAAGGTGTTTACTATAACTATGAACAACAAAGATTTGGAAGAGTTTCTAATAGAAAAAGGCGTCTGGTTTCGAATTTTTGATAAAATTTCAACGATACATACTGCTGATGCTTCGAAAGTAACTGGAATACCATTAAAACAGATTACGAAAAGCCTTGTTTTTCTAGCAGATAGAAGACCAGTACTGGCGGTCATTCCAGGGGACAGGAAAGTCGATATAGATAAACTGTCAAAGTCTATTTCAGCTAATGAAATTAAACTTGTTCCATTTAAGGAAGCTGATAAATACTCCGGTTATCCTCCAGGAGGTACCCCACCTATTCACCACGTAAACATAAACACTGCTGTTTTCGATAGTGAATTGAAGCGATTCAAAACTATTTATGGTGGTGGAGGTTCTCAAGATAAAATGATTGAGATAAAATTGGATGATGCTCTAAAACTTACTGATGGAATTATTGCATCAATATCTAAAAAGTAATATCAAAAGATAATCAATCATTCTCTTTATTCCAACCGAATTTACCTTGAAGAGGGACGTATACTACTTTAGATAGATTTCTAATTTCTTCATTTCCCAATTTGTCCTTTACCAGTAATTGCAAATCTTGGCCATAAAAATGGGATAATGGCCCAACAGGCGCTATAAGTATACCCGGTGTGGCTAATTGTTTTATTAATGGTTTTGGAATTTTCGGGCAGGCAGCAGTAACACAGATCTTGTTGTAGGGGGCTAGCTCGGTAAAACCTATTGATCCATCACTGTAAATAGTATGTATATCATCATATCCTGCTCTCTTTAAATTACTTAATCCGAATTCGTAAGTTTCTTTATTAATCTCCAATGTAACAACCAATCCTTGATCTCCAACAAGTTCTCGAGCTAATGCTGCACCATATCCTGATCCCATACCTACTTCAAGAATTCTGTCGCCCTCAGCTAATTCTAAAGGTTCATAAAAGAGAGGATAGGTATAAGGAGCAGATATAGTCTGCTGTCCATTACCCGGAATTGGAAATGGTTCATCAACATAAGCATGTTGTAGTAAATTCTCTGACATAAAGATCTCACGAGGAACTTTACGCATTGCTTCGATCATTGATTGTGAATGGAGATAACCCAGTCTTATGTACCGATCAACCATCTCGTTACGTTTAGAAATGAAGTAATCAGAAGAGAAATTTTGCATAGTATAATCCCTTACAAGATAATATGTACTACTAAGTAAAGACTACTATATATCTTGTAACATCATAGTCACGAATACTTTTGCATCAGAGATAAGGTTACTTAATATGCAGTATTCATTGGATTGATGAGCTGTTCCATCGATAGTAGACCAGACAGCGACAGGAAAACCCGCTTTTCGTAGAAACAGTGCAACGGTTGCTCCTCCAATACCCATAGGATTAGCATCTCTATGAGTTATTGTTTTAATAGATTTTTGTAGATGTTTAACGATAGGAGCATGAGTAGATGTGGGAGGAGCCGCGTCACCTCTTTGTATTTGAGAAATTTCTACTTGTACATTGAATTGTTTCTCTATCTTTTCCGCTAACTTTTTTGATGATGCAATTACGTCATCAACATTTATTTCAGGAAGAATTCTACAGTCAAGATAAAAAGTATCTTCACCAGGAATAGTATTAATATTGGAAACGTTTCCTTCTTTCTTAGTCGGTTCAAATGTACTTCTTTGAGGAGAGAATAAAGAATTCTGTTTTTGATATCTATGATGTAGATTATCAAGCGTTATTACTAGATGACTACTAGCTCTAAAACTGTTAACCGCATCGTTAGGTTTTGATGCATGTCCTTGTTTCCCTAATACTCGAAACTTTAACCATAAAATAGTCTTTTCAGCTATCTCTATCATTGTTCCTTCGTTATTTCCACCATCGGGAATGAGAAATAGATCATTCATCTTGAAGAGATTTCGATGATTATCAATTAGAAATTTTAATCCTTTTTCACTACCTGTCTCCTCATCAGATACCATAAGTAAACCGATACTTAATTTAGGGGATAACTCTTCTTCTCGAAGAGCCTTGAGAGCCATGTATGAAGCAACTAGACTCTGCTGATTATCCTCTACTCCTCGTCCATAAAGTTTTTCCTCTTTTAACTCAACTCTAAAAGGATCACTGTTCCATAACGTTAAATCCCCTGCAGGCACAACATCTAAATGAGATATGATCCATAATCGTTTCTTATATTCACCGTTAAATAGCGCTGCAATATTTGGTCGATATCCATTTGGTACCGATGTGTCAGGAACGTTGATTTCTATGATATTAGTTGGATTCAAAAGCGGTAACATCTTCTTCAAATATTCAGCTTTTTCATATTCTCCTTTTCCACCATTCAAAGGACCTACAGCTTGTGCAGCAGTTAATCTTTCTTGCATTTCAATAATTTCAGAGGTATAATTATCTATTCGAGACGTTGAGTTATGAATTTGAATAGAATTCATTAGTAATCCCCTTTTACATATAATGATCTAAATATTATAATTACTATAGGAATCAGTTATGATTATCTTACTCATATCTTTTAGTCATTTATGTAAAAACAGGAGTAAATAGCGTATAGTCTCGTCTCAGAGAGTAATTAGAATTACATCTTTTTCGTTCAAGATTGTTTTTTCTTCATTGACGAGCAAGTACTATATGATATTTACATTTTAAAAAGGTATAGATTTCAAACCATGAATTACTTTAGTATATCTAAGGGACTTTAATTGCTTAATTTCTTTTACCTTCCTTTAGATGTATAGTTATTTATTTCTGAGTTAGGTATTTTTCGTATTGCACCGATGCTAGCTGATTCTACTAATTCACGGTAGACACTTAAGTAACCTTTCAACTTTTTCTTTTTTGGAGGTTTCCACTGCTTTCGTCGTTTACCTATTTCTTTATTGGACAGATTAACCGAGAGTAATCGTCTATTAATATCGATAGTGATTACATCATCATTATCTAGTAATGCAATTGGCCCTCCAACTGCTGCTTCTGGAGCTATATGTCCAATACAGGGTCCCCGTGTTGATCCAGAAAAGCGGCCATCAGTTATTAGAGCTATAGTCTCTCCTAATCCCATCCCCATTAGCGTTGAGGTAATCTGATGCATTTCACGCATACCCGGTCCTCCTTTGGGTCCCTCGTAGCGAATTACTATTACAGAACCCTTCTTTATTTTCCTGTCAGTAAGTGAACTAAGAGCTTCCTCCATAGCTTCAAAAATGATTGCTGGCCCAGTAAATACTAACATATTCTTTGATATTGCACTTCGTTTTACAACAGCACCTTGAGGAGCTAAATTCCCATACAATACTACAATACTACCCATTTTATTAATAGGATTATTTATTGTTTTTATAATTTGATTATTCCTTATTATGTTATTATCTAAGTTAACATGTAGTGGTAAGCTAGTAACGGTTAAAGTATCAAGATTTAGAAATGATTTCAATTCTTCTAAGACAGCAGGTATACCTCCTGCTTGATGAAAATCATGCATAGTATGCAAACCAGACGGTTTCAACGCAACAATCTGTGGAATCGTTCTACTCATCTCATCGAATAATTCTAAAGATATTACTAAATCCATCTCATTAGCTATAGCTGGAATATGAAGGACAGTATTCAAAGATCCACCTATCGCTACATCAACTATTACCGCGTTCTTGAACGCGTCATAGGTCATTATCTTTGAAGGTGTAAAATTTTTCTTCACCAATTTCATTATGGATCGACCACTCTCTTTTGCTATCCGTAGTTTCTGCGAAGTTACTGCATGTGTTGTTGCACAACCAGGTAAACTCATACCTAATGCTTCACAGATACACGCCATCGTATTTGCAGTACCCAACATTGAACAAGTTCCTGATCCGGGACATGCATATTCTTCTATTACAGCCAGTTCTTTATCGGTAAGTTCTCCTTTCTCAACTTCTCCTATCAACTCTCTCATATCAGTTAATGTTATTGTTTTATCTTTGTAAGAGCCAGGTAACATAGGTCCTGAAGATACGATTATTGAGGGAATATTAATTCGTCCTGCTGCCATTAGATAGGCAGGTAAAACTTTATCACAACCTCCAATTAGAACCATACCATCAAAATGATGCGTTTTGATCATCAATTCTATTGAATCTGTAATGATC
>CAZAXO010000173.1:0-5125 GCA_964489085.1 uncultured Candidatus Bathyarchaeia archaeon | reverse complement strand
TTGATACGCGTAGAGCCTATTAATCTTGAATCTGAATCTATCGAGGCGACTCCAGGAGAGGATGATCCCCTCTATCCTGATGACATCGTGATAATAAAGTATCGACTGAAAAATATGGGAAATCGTCTTATAAGACAACTCGATCTAAAAGTGAATGTCGACTCTGAAGGATTAACCCTTCTTAAAAGTACGCCTCCGACGGATCTTGATGCGCAAGAGTCCTCGGAATGGGTGGTTGAGGTGATGGCTGAAAAGGAGGGAGAATACGAGGTAGGGATCGATATTTATGCTCAAGGAGTTGAAGTATATAAGGAGTGGTATCTTATTACAGTTCGTGTTTCAGCTAAAGATCTTTTTCAATGTATGATAGCAACAGCTACATTTGACTCTGATCTCTCTCCTGAAGTGTCCTTCCTGAGAGGATTTAGGGATAATACTATTTCAAGAACTTATGCTGGATACCAATTCATGACGGTTTTCAACACATTTTATTATTCTTTCAGTCCTACCGTTGCCAACTTCATCTATTCACACCAAAGTGTAAAGACAACTATGAAGTTTACATTATATCCATTAATGGGGATACTTCATCTATCAGAAATGAGCTATTCACTTCTAAACTTTAATCCCGAGTTAGCTGTCGTTACTTCCGGTTTTGTTGCCAGTTCTCTGATTGGCGCCGTCTACTGTACTCCAAATACATTATTGATGACAATAACACTCAAAAAAATTAGAAAAAGAGATGTTAAAATACGATATCTAACACCAATAGCATTAGCTGCAATACTGAGTGTTGTATTGATTGCAATTGGAGAGATTCTCACCTCAATGATAATCATGCAAGTTGCCACTGCATCTTTTATTCTAGCAAATATCAGTCTAACCTCGATGATTGCAGCAATAAAACTACAAAAAATATTCTTTTTTAAACTACCTCATTTCATTAAAAAGGTTATGATATGAATACACTTGAAAGGATTAACTTTGCATTACTTACTTTATTCATTAAAGATTATAAGGAAATTAGTGATAGAAAAGTTCGAATTAAATTCGGATTATTAGCAGGGTATATTTCAATAATCACCAACATTACATTATTTGTTGTTAAAATTATACTCGGTTTCATCGCAGGATCAATCTCGATCTTAGCCGATGCGTTTCATCTTCTTTCACATCTTGCAAATTCAATTGTTTTAGTAGTGAGTTTTTGGGTTGCGTCACGTCCAGCTACAGCAAAGACGCCATTTGGGTATGGGAGGATGGAACATGTAGCTCCTCTAATAATGGCCATCTTTCTTTTCATAACTGGCTTAGAGATTGGAGAGACATCGTTGCATCAGATCCTTGAACCACATCCTGTACATTACTGGTCAACACTTCCCTGGATTCTCTTTGCTACTATCGTCATTAAAGAAGTAATTGGGCAGTTTATTCGTTTCCTTGGAAAACATATTGAATCTTCTGCAATTCTCGCAAATGCTTTTCATCATAGAATTGAGGCGATTATCTCAATAACTGTTATAGCAGGAGTAATAGCAGGAACATATTTTCAATTCCCAATAATTGATGGAATTCTCGGAATTCTTGTTGCTCTGTGGCTGTTCTACTTAGGCTTCAGCCATGGAAGAGAAGCTCTAATCCCTATCTTAGGTAGAGCTCCATCAAAAGATATGATTCAGAGAATTCGAAAAATCGCTAAATCAGTTAAAGAAGTAGATGATGTCCATGGAATTATCATTCATGATTATGGATCCATGTATTTAATTTCGCTTCATGCCGAAATCTCAGCTAAATTCTCTCCTGAGAAGATGCATGAAATTACAGAGAAATGCGAAGCAAAACTGAGGAGAGTTTTTAAAGGTGAGGTTGTATGTCACACCGATCCACTCATTGAGAAAACTTCGCAGATTCAAGCTATTGAAAAACAATTTAAAAAACTAATTAAGAATTTTCCTAAGATAGTTCGATATCATGGTTTTCGAGTAGTAGCTGAATCGCCTAAGAGAATAATAATTGTAGCAGATATCGACATTGCTGAAGATATTCCTGAGAAAGACTATCAAAGTATTATTAAATACTTAGAACATAAAGTGAAAGAATCTATTCAAAATGTAGCCTATTCAAGTTTCTATGCAACACCAAAATTCGCATACTAAAAGTATCTCGATTAGCTAGTTAGATTCGATTATGTTCTCAGCGAATCCTTTTATGGCTGATGATAATAAAGTAGATCTTATGAAGATAGAGAGTTATGATATATTTCTCGACGTAGATTTCGAGAAGTTAACGTTTACTGGTAAAGTCTTACTAAAACTTGTATCTGAAGGAGATATTACTCTCAACTCGAGTGGACTAACTATCCTGAATATAACGGCAAATGGAGATTCATTACAGTTTGAGCAAAAGAATGAAGATTTAATCATTAAGACAAGAGCCTATAGTGGACTAGTAAAAATAGAATATCTTGGTTCGATTCCGGATCTTTTAATAGGAATCTATAAAGCCCCATATAATAACACGCATATGATAACTACTCAATTTGAAGCTACTAATGCACGAAGAATGTTCCCATGCAAAGATAATCCAGAATATAAAGCTGAGTTTATCCTTTCTGTAAAGTGCAAATCAGATTTAGATATAATATCAAATATGCCCATTCAATCAGTAGTAAAAGACGATAATAAGAAAATTGTATCTTTCCATAAAACACCGAAGATGTCAACATATCTTCTTTATGTTGGGATCGGTAAGTTTGAAGAGTTAGTTGAAAAAATGGGTAACAGAGATGTAATAGTAGCTGCTATTCCAGGTAAGGGAAGTAAAGGACACTTTGCTTTGGAAGCGACGAAGAGATCTATAGAATTTTTTGAATCATATTTTGAGATACCTTATATGCTCCCCAAAATTCATTTGTTAGCTATTCCCGAGTTCGCTGCTGGAGCTATGGAAAATTGGGGTGCAATCACTTTTAGAGAATCAACTCTTCTTAGCGACGAGAATAGTAGTGTTTTAACTCGAAAGAGAATCGTTGAGGTTATCGCTCATGAACTTGCGCATCAATGGTTTGGAAACCTTGTAACTATGAAATGGTGGAATGATCTTTGGCTAAATGAGAGCTTTGCAACATTTATGAGCTATAAAGTAATGGAAGCATTTTACCCAAAATGGGAGATGTGGGAGGATTTTTTAATTTCAAGAACTGCCAGTGCTCTGCTAAGAGACTCACTACAGGAGACCCATCCTATGCTGGTTACAATTAAATCATCTAATGAAATCCGCCAGATTTTTGATGAAATTAGTTATAGTAAAGGTGCTAGTGTACTTAGGATGATAGAGGCATATATGGGAGCTGAAGATTTTAGGAAAGGAATTTACAGTTATCTTATCAATCACCAATATTCTAATGCAACAAGTAATGATCTCTGGAATTCTCTTGAAGAAATCTCTGGAAAACAAGTAACAAAGATTATGCGTCAATGGATAGAGAAGCCTGGATATCCATTAGTTACTGCTACGATAAATGACAACAAACTAGTGCTACGTCAAGAACGATTCATGTTATCTGGCTCAACTAAAAAAGATTTTTGGCCAATACCCATTACTCTAAAGGTAGATGGTGAAATAAAGAAACTATTATTTGATGCTAAGGAGAAGGTAGTAGATATTAATAGTAAATCTCTTAAGTTAAATGTTGAACAGACAGGATTTTATCGGGTCTATTATGATGGAATTTATGATTTGGTTTGGAAAAGTGAGTTATCTTCATTAGATAGATGG
This sequence comes from uncultured Candidatus Bathyarchaeia archaeon, assembly GCA_964489085.1. GTDB lineage: Archaea > Thermoproteota > Bathyarchaeia > 40CM-2-53-6 > DTGE01 > CAZAXO01. The sequence goes on along the minus strand of CAZAXO010000173.1, from coordinate 1,348 downwards.
GGAATAATATCTGATGCCTTTTCTTTCCTAGTAGCAGGTAAAATATCTTTTAATGAGTATTTATCCCTTGTAAAGAGGTATCATGAAGAATACGCTTATTTACCAATACACGAAGTTTCAAATCAACTCTCATTACTCTATCAACTTGCACCACTTCAAGTTACAGATGTTACTAAGAAATTCTATCGAAGCCAATTAGTAAAACTCAAAGGAAAGACTAGTGAAAACAGTTCAATGCTTCGAGGTATTATAGCAGGAAGACTTGCTATGATTGATATTGAATACGCAAAGGAGATAGCGTCAAAATACTCTGCTTCTGAGGAGATCGATCCAGATATGAAAGATGCAGTAGCTATAGCGTACGCAAGAGCAAACAGCGATTTTGAAGGTGTTATTAGTAGATATCGAGAGAGCAGTTCTGATGAAGAGAGAATTCGATGGATTAATTCAATGATGAGTTTTAAAGATGAATCTTTGGTTTCTTTATCGCTTGGTATGGCGTTAAGTGGTGAAGTTAAGAAGCAAGATATCGCTTCTATGATTATAATGGCTTCGAGAAATCCTGATGCAAGGGATATTGTGTGGAAATGGATAAAGATCAATATTAATAGGTTGAATAAGCTTTATGAGGGTACAGGATCGCTTTCAAGGTTTCTAAATGCAATTATTCCATCACTTGGAATAGGGAAAGTTCAAGAAGTTATTAACTTCTTTAAGTTCATTAATCTTCCTGGAGCTGAGACGGGAATATCAGCAGGGATTGAGAGGCTCAAAATCTATGATAACCTAATGAAAACTATAGCTAGCTAGTCTATGCAATAACAAGTTTGACTTGGTCGATTCGCTCATTTTTCTGAAATAACTGAACTAATTGTTTAACTCTCTCTGCTTCACCATCTAATATGAAAATTTCCAAGCATTTCCCTTCTCTAAATCGATTATGTAATTGAGTGTATACGATGTCGAGAAAATCATGTTTTATATTAGTAATAGCATCTTCTGCTTTATGGTCATGAATTAAGAGAAGCACCGCTTTTATTTTACCTGACAATTCTGTTCTCTCTTTCATGTCAGCTAAAAGAGTTCGTACTCCAGCACGGATAACTTCTGATCTGCCTGAGAATCCCATCTCTTTCTGGATCTTATCAAGTTCCTCAAGGATTTTATCGTTTAATGATAAGCTTACGATCGTCATGAGAATTCATTATGTTATATTAATAAGATATATATAAATAAGATTAGAATAATTATTAAGATAATATTTAAATATTGATAATAATTAAGTGTATTATGATGTATAAGTGAATAATAGAAAGTATATTCTTCTTACTTTGGTTCTAATTACTAT
>CAZAXO010000172.1:0-5187 GCA_964489085.1 uncultured Candidatus Bathyarchaeia archaeon | reverse complement strand
GTAGATGATATATGCCCACTGTTAAAGTAGATCATAAAAAATGTAATGGAGATTCTATCTGCGTTCAGGTTTGTCCGACTAATGTATTCGAGATGCAAAAGTTACCGGATTATCCTGATTCAGAGAAGTCCGTAGTTATAAATGAAAGCGAATGTATACTGTGCATGGCTTGTACAAGTCAATGTCCTGAAGAAGCTATCACAGTAACCGAGTAACATAAACTCCCTTCGATGAAGATAGATAATATCTATCTCCCATTTATCTCTTCTATATTACTCGGAATATAGACGAGCGTCGCTGATCGTACTTTTCTTGAACTCCAATTATTTTTTTTATCTTTAGCTAAGTACTTTCACGTCATGTAGTTAGCTGATGATACTGATTAACATGTCAGATGAAATGCTGCTACAGCTCTTCGACCAGCTTGTGAAAGTATATTGAATATTTGGCTTGCTTTCTTTGTAGGTTCAACGATCAACTTGATTCCTTTCGATCTCAACATGTTTTCAACTTCATGTGATACTTTCATAAGATCCGAATACCCGGTACCTATAACAAGCACTTCCAGTTGAGGTTCAACCTTGAATATGTCGTTTAAATCTTCAACACGTAGCTGATGTCCCTCCTTTCTCCACCAGCCATCTAACACTTTTCCACGAAAAACTATGACATCACTTGTGTACTCTCTTCCATCTATTCTAATCATCCCAAAATCATACGATTCAATCACACAATTCACCTAATCTGTGTAAACAGATGATAGTGCTTTTATTATGGTTTCCTCCTTGGTGTAGTACCCATGATCTTACATAATATTAGAGATTTAATATTAAAAAAGAGAACAGAAGGAGAATTTGTTTATCCCTATTATGATAAATTTTGTGTTTCTAATATACCATCAACTATTCTAAGCTTTTTTAATATTAAATCTCCCCGACCAGTTTTACCTCTGGAAGGGCATAGAGATCGATTAAACATTGATGATTCTACGAATGTTCTCATGTTTCTAATAGATGGATTAAGCTATAATTATTGGATTCAACAAACTAAAGAAATTGAGGTATGTAATTTACTCAGTCAAAAGGGAATAGTCACTCCACTCACAAGTGTATTCCCATCTACCACTGCAGCTGCATTGACAACCATCAATAGTGGTTTAACTCCACAGGAGCACGGTCTTTTAGAGTGGATTATGTATGTTCAAGAAATCGACATGATCATAAAAACCCTCCGATTTACACCGATAGAGAGCAATATTCCAGACTCACTTTTAGAACGAGAAGTTGATCCGAAACTATTGTTTAGAGGTCGAACCCTCTATCAGCAACTTGAACCTGCAGGTGTCAACTCAGTCACAGTTGTACCTGAATCCATTGCATATAGTACATATTCACAGTTAATCCATAAAGGAAGCCTGATAATTCCTTACTCTGATCTTTCAGATTTATTTAAAAAAATAGTGAAGAAATTAAAACAAAGTGAGGATACTTACTTTTATGTGTACATTGATACACTTGATTATATAGGGCATAAATTTGGTCCTCATTCTAATCAGTATCTTAAGGAATTTTCTACGTTTTCTTCATTACTAATAAAAGGGTTCATCAATAAAGTTGATACTAAAATTGCTCGAAAGACAATACTTCTATTAACCTCTGATCACGGACAGTTACCTGTTTCACCTACAGAAACACTCTATCTGAATAACTACTCTAAATTAACTCGTAATCTTCAAAACTTTAACAGACGAGGAGTGTATCCAACAGGAAGTCCCCGCGACGTTTTCCTCCATATAGAACCCGATAGACTAGAAGAAATCCATGACTATTTAGTGCATAAACTCGGTGATCAAGCATGTATACTAAAAGTAACTGATGCACTTGAAATGAATCTATTTGGTGGTGGACAAACCCATAACTCCTTTCATGATAGAATTGGAAATTTATTGATTCTTCCTCGTGGAAACCATACGATATGGTTTGAGCATGTAAAAGGAGAAAAATTCAGTTTAAAAGGTCATCACGGAGGATTACATAAGGAAGAAATGCTGATACCATTTACAGCAGCAAATCTCGCTAATCTAATCTAATTCAAGTTAAACTACCTTAATTCTAGTGAGTGCTTAGGTAGCTAACATATATGCTAAATCGTATAGACGTTTATCGATTGGTTTCTCTTCTGTGCACGCATTTTCTAGATTGTATGGGACAATTTCTTTTCCTTTGACTGCTGTAATATCATTTGTTCTTCCATCCAGTAAAAACTTGATACTTGCTTCACCCATTTTACATGCTAACAGGCGACTATACGAGGTGGGGGAACCGCCTCGTTGCACATGACCAAGACGCGTTAAACGAACTTCAAAACCTGTCGTTTTTTCAATCGCATCAGTTACGTTCATGCAGTCACCTGCACCCTCAGCCATGACAACGATCGCTGAAGCTTTGCCACGGCGGTGACCTTCTATGAGTTGGTTACACACCGATGTTACATCATAGGGTATCTCTGGTACAAGTATCACTTCTGCTCCAGCAGCTAGACCCACTTCCAAAGCGATAAAACCTCGATCTCTACCCATTACCTCAACAACGAAAACGCGTTCATGCGATGTTGCAGTATCCCGTATTTTATCGAGAGCCTCAAGAGCTGTATTTACTGCAGTATCAAATCCGATCGTTGTATCGGTTCCTGCTAAGTCATTATCTATCGATGCGGGGATACCGATAATAGGTAAGCCGCATGCTTTATGGAGTTTACAAGCTCCTTGAAACGAACCGTTACCCCCAAGAACTATTAATGCTTCTACAGAATTTATCTTTAATACTTCTGTAGCCTGTGCTATTCCCTCTTTCGTTTTCATTGCTTCTGCTCTTGATGTCTTTAAAAAGGTCCCTCCAAGATTGATAATGCGACCAACTGCTCGAGCGTCTAGAGGCTTGAAAGTATTCGCTAATATTCCAGCGTAGCCTCTCTCAAAACCGATAACTTTTAAGTTATAGGTAATAGCTGTTCTCACAGCTGCTCGAATAGCAGCATTCATTCCTGGAGCATCGCCGCCAGTAGTGGCTATACCAATTTTCTCCACAACTACTCACCAAGAATAATTCTCATATTCCATAATGATGGTATTCCCTTAAATAGATGCGTATTTGAGTAGTGAATTTCACATGTAGCGAACGTAATCTCTTTCGTATTTTCACAATGGAGTTAGACTATTCACCTAGTAAACGCTGTTCACTAATGTGAATTATCTTGATTATGAGAGATAAAGATAGATATACTATTTTATGATATACTTGCTAGTACAGAAGATGAGTAAGGAGATAGAATATGCCGTTAAAGTATAATGACTTGACAATAGCATGGTTGGGACATGCAAGCTTTCGAGTATCCAATTCACAGACTATCTACCTAGATCCGTTTCAACTATTACAAGGCCCTCAAGCTGATATGATCTGTATAACTCATGACCACTTCGATCATTGTAGTCCAGATGACATAAAAAAAATAATATCAGAGAAGACCGTTATTGTAGCGACTCCTCCCTGTTCTGATCAGCTTAAAGACCTACAGATCAACGATCTGAAGCTGGTGAAACCAGGGGACGAATTAGAAATAGACGCCATCAAAATTACGGTGGTTCCAGCATATAATGTAAATAAATATCGTGCACCTGGAAAAGTGTACCATCCAGAAGAGGAGTTGAAAGTAGGCTATATACTAAGGATAGAGCAAACGAATATCTATCATGCAGGAGATACCGATCTTATCCCAGATATGGCTGGCATAGACGTGGATGTGGCATTGCTACCGGTGAGCGGTACATTCGTTATGACTGCAGAGGAAGCCGCTCAAGCAACAAAAATGATGAAAGCAAAAGTGGCAATACCTATGCACTATGGAGCCATCGTCGGTGATGAAAGTAATGCAATCCGCTTTCAAGAATTAGCAGCAAGCAAGGTTGAGATACTGAAGAAAGAATAACCAACTCATATACAGAAACAGTATAATTAGCAATAGAGGACTCGAATACAACACTAGTAGATAAATGGAACTAGCTTCTATATTTATGAGAGTTCTTTTAGCGCTTCTGTGAATGCCTCATATGACTCTTGTGTAAATAGGACAAAGCGTACTTCATCAAGTTGATTCTCGTGTTCTAAAAATGTTTTGACTGTTTTTACTGCTATTCTGCTCGCGTCAGAGATGGGGTACCCATATGCACCAGTACTGATAGATGGAAAAGCAACCATCTTTAAAGAGTTCTCAATAGCTTGCTGGAGAGAGTTTCTATACGCATCAGATAAGAGCTCAGCTTCACGTTTTGCCCCTCCTCGCCATATAGGCCCCACCGTATGGATAACATGTCTTGCTTTCAGATTTCCTCCAGTAGTTATGACAGCTTTACCAGTAGGAAGACCATTTAGGTACTGGGTAGCTCGTATCTTTTTACATTCTTCAAGGATTTCGGATCCGCCTCGTCTATGAATAGCGCCATCTACTCCTCCACCCCCCATAAGGCTTGAATTCGCTGCATTAACAATCGCATCTACATCCTGATCTGTTATATCACCTTGCACTATACGGAGCATAGCGTTTCCAATCTTGACTTCCATAAATTTAATCCTCCCAAATGATTGCAGATAAAATTCTTTTAGTTACTCTAAGGTATCGATCAACAAATATTTTTCTATAGATGAAACTGAGGCTGAAAGTAAGAGGGGGGATCTGTTTAACCACTGTGTTACCTACTCGAAAATCGTGTATGATAGATTATTAGTTGATAGAGGTGTCAAACAGAAAAGATTTTTTACTATCCAATCTACAAAATATCTATCCTGTGTAGTATCTAGGTTGACCTGTGGTGTAAACTTTGAAACCGACTTATGGTGAGAAAAGGGAGCGTAGTCTTCAGAAAAGAAAGAAGAAACAGCGTCTTCAAATTGTAGCGGTCATCATTATACTTTTCATCGCTGTTGGAATTTATTTTTATAATCCCTTCACGAATAATGAAGAAAAAACTGAAACAAGCCAAGTCGTTACCTCGACTATTCAACCATCAACATTCACTCAAATACCTACTACGCAGAGTAAAACGATTTCATCCATCACTGATAGTAGTACCTTGTCGCCTACTCAAAGTAGAAACTCCACACAGAATAGAATAGCGGTGATTGAGACCAATAT
>CAZAXO010000171.1:0-5196 GCA_964489085.1 uncultured Candidatus Bathyarchaeia archaeon | reverse complement strand
GGCAAAAGTCATAGCGGTTAAAGCGGGGCTTCGATAATAAACCGGTAATATTCCAGTAGCTAATTTAATAGTATGCGTAGACATCGCTAAAGCTGCAATAGGAGTAATAGCATCTCGGTAACTGAGATCTTCAGATATCCATACAGAGGAGTATCCTTTCTTTTCCGCTAATTTAGAATATTCCATCATTTGATTGCACGTATAATCTCCAACGAATCCTAAACCTAAATTTGACAACATTATTACCTCTTACAAACTCTAGGGTTTAGCTCACTCTTTTATCTCTCATTAAATTTTTTTTAACTTCCAATGAAAAATCAAATTAGTAGGTAACAGTAATTCAATTACTTAGATACTATAACTAAATATTTATTACCGATATCAAGTTTACGACTTATGAATCAATCTTGTCGAGAAAATATCATCTTTTAGGTTTACTCGGTGATGGTATAGCTTCAGAAATCGTACCTGAAGCAATAAAAATTCTGAAGGTATGTGAGCAAGTATATGATCTTCAACTGGAGATTTTCGGTCCTTACCCTTTTGGGTCCCAATACTGGTTTGATTCAGGAAAAAGAAGATCGTGGCATCCTGAGATTACTCGAGACTTGATATATTCTGTTGATGGAATCTTTAAAGGTCCAGTGGGCACTCCCTCTTCTATAGAGGATATCAAACTCAATTATGGTGTTGGTTATCTTCCAGTTTCGTTACGAAGTGAATTGGATCTTTATGCGAATATTAGACCATGTAAATTAAGACCGGGAATAAAAAGTGTTCTTTCAGATAAAAAAATTGGAAGTATCGATTTTGTTATTGTACGTGAGAATACTGAACAGAACTTAGCTGAAGCAACTTATTTCGGTGGAATTAAGGATATCGGAGGATATTTTGAGCGAGCAGGAGATGTGGAATTTGCAGCGGATGTATCTATCCAGACTCAGAAGGGATGTGAACGAATCAGTCGTTTTGCTTTTGATCTCTGTCGAAAACGATCTACAGAATTAGTTGAGAGTAAAAAGAGAGCTACATGTTCCTGTAAATGGGGCATGTCAAGGGGAGACACGTTATTCAAAAAAGTTTTTACTGATATTGCTTCATATTATCCTGATATTGAAGCGGATTTTATGTGGATAGATGGATTAGTGTATTTGTTATTAATGCAACCTGAATATTATGATGTAATTGTGACGTCGAATCAGTATGGTGATATCATATCTGATTTATCTGGAGCTCTTCAAGGATCTCTTGGAGTCGCAGCAGCTTTGAATGCGGGGGATAATCATGCATATGCTGAGGGAACGCATGGTTCTGCTCCTGATATAGCAGGAAGAAACATTGCTAATCCAATATCATTGATTCTCTCAATTAGTATGCTATTAGAATGGATGGGAGAAAAACATTCTGATCGTCGATTGAAAATAGCTGCAACCGGAATAGATCGAGCAGTCAATAAAGTACTGCAAGAGAATAAAGTGAGAACGCCTGATATAGGTGGAAACGCTTCAACACAGAAAGTAGGAGACGAAATAGCTACTAAGATTAAAAATGCTACTCATGACGAAACAAGAAGTTAGCTAATTATGGAGTGTTTCCATTTTTTTGTTTATATTCGTTTAATTTTTTTTCCTTTTGAGTAAATTGTTATCGGCCCATCCTCTGAAATGACTATAGCAACAGAGTTATCTGCGACTGTACTCATTTCAGCTGCGCTTCTATGTCTGCCTCCATCACTATTAGTTATATCAACTGGCATATTAGAAGGGGGATGTGCGAGTAGTCGTGTGGATGATGCTTTAAGGATTCCCGTCTTATCTATAATTATCGCAAATTCTTTCGAAGCAAGATTAATAAGATATTCCTCATTCTCACCCGAAAAATCAAGTATTTTAATATGTTCAAAAGAAAATATTGGTTTCTCTGAATGGCTTAATACGGTTTCATGATCACCGATGATAAATGATCCACCAAGTCTTCTATTAGACATTTCGACAGCAAAGGAGAAACACTTGCATAAAACATCAAAATGGATGCGTTTCTCAGTAGAAAGTTTATGTAATATATTCAATATTTGCTTAAAATTTCTGAAGACCCATTTTCCTGTTTTCCATGAGAATGATGTTTCAAATTGCAGACATCCTTCTTCGAATAATTTTACGACTCGTAATTTTCCAAAGGAGAAGAATGCTAGCGAGTTACATACTTTCTCAGTGACATAAGCATAGGGGATATATCGTGGTGTGATGAGAGAAGAAGGAGGAAATTTAATCTGAGGTAGAGGCCAAAAGAGTCCAACTTCAGTAAGTTTTCCATGTTTATTAACAATGAACGCTGAGGAGATCCCATCGACTATACCAAATAGTGTCTTCAAATAGCCAGGGGAATTATGGATATCTTTTTTCGTAAAAGTAATTCTACTTGTTTGAGGTATTAGGTTGAGGATTCCTTGTGTGTCACCAACGAGAAATCCTGTTGAAGTTGGCCGTCCCTCTTCCTCGGTTAAAGCGCAATCATATAAAAGTCGAATCACATCAGTTACAACATCTTCGAAAATAGTTTTTCGGTGACCTAAAGGTAGACTCGCTTTGTTTAATTGAATAAATGCTTTAGGATAAACCTCAGTATGTACTTCAGAGATGACCGTAATTAATTCAGGCATGATCCGAACGATATCATCACTACATACAATACCAACAAGCTTCAATTCATTCAGTGATCGATCGACAATGATTAAACGTCGTACCCCAAGATTTCTCATCATTAAAGCCGCTTCGGTTATTGTTGATTGAGGATCGATGGTTTTAAGAGGAGTACTCATTATCTCCTCTGCTAAAACTTCATGTAGATTTTTCTTTTTTGAAAATATTCTTCGTACCATATCCCGTTCCGTAATTACTCCAATTGGAGTAGACCCTCTACTTAATACTACTACGCTACCTATTTTTTTGGAAGACATCACAGCAGCAATCTGGTTCGCTTTCTCAGTAATAGAGACAGTAATTACAGGTGAGGACATGATATCTTCAATTTTTACACGCTTTCGCTTAACTTTAATACGCGCTTTATCTTCTTTAGTAATATAATAGACCTCCATCTATCGACTACTATATTGAGTAATATCATCAACTCAAATAAGTATAATCATGAACTAACTAAGGAATATCATCTTTAAAACTGATAGGTGTAGTATTGAAGATTAAAGAAACTTGCTAGTGTTAGATTGAATACTGGTGTAAATCGAAATAGTTTTTTACTCTTTCTAGAATAATTTGTATGAGAAGAAAATGGTGAAGAAACTACTATTCTCTCTTTTACTAGGAATAATCCTACTAGGATCTGTTGTACCAATAGGAAAATCAAGTGCCTATGAAGTACCTCAGAGTGGACTCAGACTAGTATATGATCTTACTTTACCCATATTAGAGGTGAATCCACTTAAATCATTTCATGGAACAATAGAATTTACCTTTTTAACGGTTAAAGCCGAAGCTGCTGATCTTTTCGTAGTTATTGATGGAGAGATCATTACAGATAATCAGCCGACGGAATTACATCTTAATTATACAACAAGTACTCCTATAGGTGGGAATACACTTTTGTATTTAGCGCCTACCGCGAATCCTCAGAAACAAAAAAATCTAGAGATTGCTACGGTACCCTTGCTACTAGATAGTATTCAAATTAATTTAGGTGGGGTATACTCATATGAAGGTGATTCAACTATTAAAACTCCAGCAGGGTATTTCCAAACTTATCAATTAAAAAATCAAACCTCTACAATGCTTCTTAATATAGAATCGCATCTATATTATGATAAAGAAAGTAGGATTCTTATTTATTCAGACATGAAAGTGAGTAGTGGACTGTTATCCTCCGTTTATACAATGGAGCTTATTGAGGTAACCTTCGAATCTAATGGAATAGGAAGTGTTGATGATTCACCATGTTTAATAGCTACAGCAGCCTATGGTAGTCCTCTTAGTCGAGAAGTACGTCAATTAAGAAATTTTCGCGATACGATAGTTCTAGATACATATTTAGGAACTATCTTTATGAAAGGATTTAATGGAGTATATTATTTGTTTAGTCCGTCTATTGCTGAAGTTGAACGAGAACATATTGTAGCACGTACTTTAGTACGAGCAACTCTTTATCCTTTACTGAAAATTCTTCAATACTCTGAAATCATCTATAATACGCTACCGTTTAATTCCGAACTGACGATATTACTAGTAGGAGTTGTAACTGTGGCTTCTATTATGTTAATTTATCTATTTCCTCTAACGCTAACCATATATTATTTTATACTCAAAAAACTAAAGGAGAAATGATTGAGGGAGATAGCTTGAACCATGATAAATTCAAAGAATTGATAGATAACAGCTATCTAGAAGCTTCCATAGTAAAGCGGTTTGACAACCCTTACATGGAGGGAATTTATCGCTTTTGGAAAGAGGGATTTTCTTTAGGAAATCAGCTGGATGATCATGTGCCATGTTTTGATAGATACATGATTCTTTACATACCTCATCAGTTTGAAAAGTACTGTCAATTGACATTGTTCATCTCAAAAACTAGCTAATTAGCTACAACTATATAGCAATTGATCAACTATCTAGTTCTTCAGGTTAAACACCAAAGAGATGAAAATACTTTGGAAATTGAAAGGTATTCATTTTTCTGGATATAACATCTAGACTCTAATCCTAACAAGTAGAACAGATAGTCTAGTAGAGTCTAATAAGTCGCTATACAATTAAAAGTCCACTACTACAAATAGGATACTATCATGTCATTAAAAACAGGAAACCTATATTTCTAATTAACTAAATTATAAACCATTAACTCATTGAATAACGCTTAACTATTTGGAAACGATTACTATTTAAAAAAAAGTTATTGTTTTCACACAATTATGAACCGGTAAGTTTAAATCGATTAAAAAAAATATTTTTAACGGTGTTATAAATGATGAGAGAGGACGTAGAAAAAGCGATTGAAGATATTAAACCCCAGCTCATGTCTCATGGTGGCAGTGTAGAACTGGTTGACATTCAAGATAAAATTGTTAAGGTGAAATTAACGGGTGCATGTTCAGGGTGTCCTATGTCACAGATGACCCTTCGAAATGGAGTAGAAGCTTATTTAAAGAAAAAAATACCTGAAATAGAAAAAGTTGAAGCAGTTGAATAAATA
>CAZAXO010000170.1:0-5225 GCA_964489085.1 uncultured Candidatus Bathyarchaeia archaeon | reverse complement strand
AGCTGAGATACTAAACAATCGTATTCTTAGCTTTCTCATCCAATAAGATTTTGAATTTTTTTCTATTTTTACTGGTAAAAATTCATTTTATGAATAACCCAAATATGGTAATTTAGCTTAGATAAGCTTGAAATGAGCTTTTTTCTGGTGCGAGGGGTGGGGCCCCAACCCCGATTTACCGGTAAAAAATTACTTTATACAATAAATAGAGATTCCTTATTCTACATCAATTAAATATATAAAAATTATTTACTCTATATTTATGTAGATATTTTTTACAAGTGATTATATATGGCTGAAATAGAAAGACGAATATATTCTTTTTTAAATGAAAATGTGATCGATTATCAAATTTTTGAGCATAAGCCGGTTACTACTTGTGAAAAGATGGCTAAATTTTTGAAAACTGATCAGAATCTTATCGCAAAATCTATGCTACTTAGGAAAAATGATGGAAAGTATATACTAGCTGTTTTGCCTGGAAATATGAGGATAGATTATAATAAACTAGCTAGAATAAGTAAAACAAAATCTCTTTCTCTTGCACCAGCTGAGGAAGTTGAAAATATTGTAGGATGTTCTGTAGGTTGTGTTCATCCCATTGGAAATTTAATAAACCTTGAAACATATTTTGACCGGAAGATTTTAAAAAATAAAGAAATATTTTTTAATCCCGGGTCTCACAAAAAAAGTATTAAAATAGATACCGATGATCTTATCAAACTTATAGAGCCAACTATCGTTGATTTAATAAAGTCTTCTAACCGCTAATATATATCTATAATCATAGAATATCCTAACTAGCTAGACAGAAGTTTATCATAAATCATTAATCTTGTATATTATAAACGTCTAGCTTGCTAGTTTCATTAGCAGAACTTTTCAATTTTGAATACTCAAAATATAATTATAAAAAAAATGGAAAATAATGAATAGAAGAACTTATACTATTTTTAGTGATTCTGTTATCGCAGAAATCGCTTTGTCAATATCTTCTTCACTGTGCGCAGTTGAAACGAATTGATGCTCAAATAGATATGGATGAAAGTATATACCTCTCTTAAGCAATTCTTTAGAAAATCTTTTATACTTTTCTAAGTTGCATGTTGAGGCCTCTCTCCAATTCTTAATCTTTTTTAGTTTTGTGAAATATATCTGTAATCCCGTCCCTTCTAATCCTTGAACAATTGCTTCAACTTTTATTTTTTCTATAGCATCTTCTACGCCATGTAAAAGCTTATTACCTATTTTTGCGAGATGTGTGCTACCACCTGCTTCTAGTTCGGTAATACTTGCATATGCAGCAGCTAAACATAATGGATTACCACCGTACGTTCCAAAATGAGCGATTTTACCTGAGCCAACTATTTCCATGATTTCTTTTTTGCCCGTTATAGCAGCTATTGGGAATCCTGCACCAAGGGCTTTAGCGAAAGTAGCTAGGTCAGCTTTAATATTATAGTATTCTTGAGCGCCACCTAAAGCTAGTCTAAATCCACTTATTACCTCATCCATTATCATTACAATATCATACTCTTCTGTTAATTCTCGCATTCCTTCTAGATAACCTTCTTCAGGTAATACTGTGCCGATATTCATCAAGATTGGCTCAGATATAACAGCTGCGATTTCTCCTGCTCGTCTCTTAATTGTTTTCTCTAAAACGTCTAAGTTGTTCCAAGGGAGTATTATAGTATTTTTTAAAGATTCTTCAGGTATACCCCATGATTCTGGAACGGTATAAGGTGCAGATTCAGGTCCTCTATCAGCATGAATACTTGCTAAAACATAGTCATGTGCTCCATGATAGCCTCCTTCAAACTTGATTATCTTGTCTTTACCTGTAAATCCTCTTGCATATCTTATAGCATGTAATGTGGCTTCTAAACCAGTATTTGCTACTCTAACCATCTCAGCATTTGGAACTACTTGATGAATTTTTTCTGCAAGTTTTATTCCTGTCTCTGTTGGCATACCTGCCATTGTCCCTTTTTCCATTTGCTCCATAACAGCCTTAAAAATTTTGGGAGGACGATGTCCGTGTATTAATGGTCCTAATGATAAAACATAATCTAAGTATTTATTCCCGTCTGAATCCCAAATATGAGAACCATCTCCATGATTAAAAAAAATTGGATAAGGATCAAACGCTGGTACACCCCTTATAGGGGAGTAAACTCCTCCAGGTATTATTTCACAAGCTCGTTCGAAAAGTTGCTTAGATCTTTCAGTATTTAAACCTTCAATATAGCTCATTGATTAACCATCCTGAATAAAAAATAATCTTTTTCAATATAAAAAACTATATACTAGCTAACTATTTAAAAAAAAATAGTATAAATAGATTTAATCATTTATTCAAGTTAAACCTTAATGAGGCAAATTTATCCATTACCTATTGAGCAAGAAATTAAATATTTGTTCATTAACTTTTACGTAGATTTACATAGAGGATTGCAAGGTATATGAGAGATAAAAGACTCAATCCTAACCCCTATATTTAATAAACTAATTGTAAACGGATCTTTGATACCTATTTCCTTTAACTGTTTAAAATATCGTTTTGCAGATCCTTTCGTTCCAAAATCTTCAAAATATTATTTAATGCAGCAATTTGGATATCCTAAAAATCTTCCTAAATAAATACTCCAGAATTCCAAAGGATCTTTTTTTGTAAAGTTATATAAATTGGATTTTAATATTTGAACATATGATTCATTTGACTCGGAAGCGCATATAAAAATTTTATACCCTGAATTGTCTCGATTAAAATGCAATAAAGAAATGATTGGTTTGAAATAACCAACTTTACATCCAACTAAATTAGCCTTTTTTTCCAATAATAAATTTCCTTATCTGTCCTCCCAAAATTAATCCTGGTTTTATATTAGGCAATGTAAGGCATAGCTCAAACTTCTTCTTATGTAAAACAACCTTGAGCTAGTGTGAATTTAAAAACCTTTTAGTCTTTTAAAAGAGTTTATGTAGGAAATATGATTTCTTGCCATAATATTTAATTTGATAATATCCTCATTCTTTAGATCTTTTGTTTCATATCCGGAAGATGGTTTTTGTGGTTTACCTATGTTTGAGCTCATTAGGTTATAGTCTTCAAAATTTTTAAAAAATAGCTTTATACCATATTTCCTTGGATTTTTCGCCATTGGACAATTAGGGTCTATTATATAGGTTATTGGATAAGCCACGGTGGCATAATTATTTTCAAAGGAAATCTTATTTACAATTTGTTCATAATCATTATATGTTTCCAAATTTTCTGTAGGAAGTCCAAGACAAAAATGAACTGACGTTTTTATCAATAATTCATCCGTTAATCGTAAAACTTTAAATAAATCGTTGTTGGAAAAATATTTTCCCACATATTGTCGAACTCTTTCTGAAGCACTTTCGGGGGAAATTGCTATACTAGGTAAATAAAAGGTTCTCTCAAGATCGTATAAAAATTCTTTAGTAGGAATCTGAAAAATTTCAATATAAGCTGATATATCCAGTTTCTGTTTCCTTATTTAATCGAAAATTTTTAAGTAATATTTTTTCCCACCTAATAAGGGATCATGACTAAAATTGATGACTCTAACACCATATTCGATTAATTTTTGAATATCCTCTACTATATTTTTAGGATCTCTAAGAGAAAATTTTTCCCTTCCTGAAAATTCTTTGTAAGCTTCTCTTCCTCCTCCACAATGTATACAATTATAGATGCACCCTCTTCCATTTAGTAACCAAAAGGTCTTATTTATATGTCCTCTAGAATTATATCTCATCGAATCAGCATTGAGATACTCTTTATAGTGTTTCATTAGTTCGAGCTTTGTGGAACATGTTTCATCAATATTTAATTTTGGTCTTCTTTGTTGTGTTTCCTTTATAGCCCCATTATCTCGATATATAATTGATTTGATTTTTTCAAAGTCTTTACCAGAGATAAAGGCTTTTGCTACCTCTACTAAGGATTCTTCCCCTTCACCTCGAACAATTAAGTCTATTGAAGGATACTGTTTCATTATTTCATTCCTAAACCATGTTGCGGTAAATCCACCGAGAACTATTAGACTTTCAGGATGACATTTTTTACAAACATTAGCTAATTTAATAGAGTGATATGAATGATTGACCCAATGAAGGCCAATGGCGAAAATTTTTGAGTTTATTGATTTTATATAATTAACTATATTATATTGGCGATTAATACACTCCTCTAAGCCTAAATTTATTATTTGAGTTTTAAATCCCAATTTTTCTAGAATATATGCGATGCTAAAGAAACCTATCGGCATCAATAAGAATCTTGGATAGACAACCTTTTCTCTTTCCTTTTCATTTAGTTTTACAGAAATATTTGGATGGAGTAATACAACATCATAATCATTCATAAATAAAATTCCTTCAAATAGCTTTCACTGACTCTCGATGTGACTATATTGATATCCACATTAGAAGTTTTTAATGTAGTAAATTGCACATATGTATAATGAATATTAAAAGAACATTATCCTTTTACCTGTTTTCGTCATCCAATAGAACCCTATTAACGCCGCTGTTAGTGAAATACCAAATATAATTGTAGAGATGGCGTTAATGACAGGTGAAATACCAAAATGCATCATACCCCAGAATACAAGAGGGAGTAATGGTTCAGACCCTGTGATAAATACGGTGACTAAATAATCATTAATAGATAATGTAAATGCGAAAATTAGTGAGGCAAAGATTGCTGGTGCCATGAGTGGTAAAGTTATATAGCGGAATGTTGCAAATCGTCCAGCTCCAAGGTCCATAGAAGCTTCTTCTACTGTGACATCTAATGAAGTGACACGTGCAGCAGTTATTAAAGCGGTATAAGGAATACAGAATACAACATGTCCTATTATGACAGTTAATAGTGATAAGCCTATGTTTGCTTGTACGAAAAACATTAGTTGAGCTATCCCCTTAACCATATCGGGTATAAGCTCTGGGAATACTAAGAAAGCTAATATTATGAATGCTACTTTTCTATTAAAATATCTCATTATAGCAAAAGTAGAAGTTACTCCAATAAAGGTAGTCAATATTGCACTTATTACTCCTACAATTAATGTATTGTATAAGGCTGTTTTTATCTGATCATTTGCCAGTACTTCGTAATACCATTTCAATGTTGTATAACCAAAAGGCCAGCTAACATTTTTATTTGATGAAAAGGAAAAGATGATTAACAC
>CAZAXO010000169.1:0-5246 GCA_964489085.1 uncultured Candidatus Bathyarchaeia archaeon | reverse complement strand
TCCTCCCACCAAAATACCATGTCGATTCGATCCTTTAAAGCCTCTACTGCCGCTCTGATCGCTTCGACTATGAAATATTCCCAGTAGTCAGCCATTTCATGGATGAGATCAGGTTTCGTATAAAACATCAAGTTAAAAGTTGGGATACCCATAAGCTCCGCTCCAAAACCATAAAACCCATTAAATCTTAAAACAATTGGGTCCTTCTGATACTCCTCGAAAGCAGTGATATAAGATTCTTTCTCCCAATCTTTGGGGTATCTTCTAATATCTTCTGGGTTTAAACGTTGTTTATATTCCTCCCACGTTTTTTTATCTTTCACTGGGAACTCAAGGAACATCGGCATGCTATACCAAGTACTGTTACTTTCTTTAAACCGTCTTGCTACAGCACCAGTTTCTGTGAGAAGCTCAAGATATCTGTTGGCCTCTTGGAGAACTTTTTGCTTAAATCGAGGTATTGGCCCTATATCTACCGGTACAAGACTCCCGTAAAAAGATTGGCAGCCAAAGTAGGAGTAAGCATCAAAGCCCTTAACGGCAGGCCAGTTGGCTAACATTGTACCTTGTCGACCCATTGTCCATTCTATCACTGTTACTTTATCAGCAGTGAAACCTTCTCGAAACTAGTGAAGCATTGTTTCTTCATAAAAACTTTCAAGCCAAGGTAAAACATCTGGCTTCTGGAAGTGTACTACTGCTTTAAATCTATCTCGAGGAGTCATCAATCCAAGTCACCGTATAGAACGCTTTCACACACATGAATTTATAAATACTCTATAAGATGATAATCGAAATAACTTAAAAAGATCGTATTTTCTCTTTTAAAATCAATAACATTATGGACAATTCATGTCTTCACTATTTGATTTCACTAGTTCTTGTCTTATCATATCCCACTTATTATCCATAATCGCTTTCTGAGTACATTTATTTAACGTTGTTATATTTAAACCTAGTTTGCTCAGATTATTATATTCTAAATAATTAAATCCTACTCAAAACTAAGGGCATAATTATAGAGAGCAGCATACTTCATAATATTGTGTTAAAGATTAGCTAGTTATTTTTAAGAAGATTCTTTTATTGAAGTAGTAAACTGATAATAAGTAAGGTGTAAAGAATGGATATTTATATTCTTCAACATGCTCAAGCTCTGTCAAGCGATGAGGATCCTACGCGACCTTTATCAAAAGTGGGTAAATCAACTATTATTAGGATAGCAGAGTATAGTAGACTGATAGGAGTATCGGTAGATCGAATCTATCATAGTGAAAAGTTACGTGCCCAGCAAACTGCGGAAATCCTAGCAAATTACATGAGGGGCTCTGATAATGTTGAGAAGAAAACTGGTTTAAATCCAAGTGATGAAGTTGAACCAATAAGGAATTGGTTAAAACAGTTAGTATCGAGTGATTTTAAATCGATTGCACTAGTAGGACATCTACCTTTCCTAGATAAATTAACTTCTTTATTAGTGTCTGGATCAAATGATGCTCATATAATCACCTTTCAGAACGCGTGTATTGTAAAGCTTGTTCCGAAATCTTCAGGTGGTGAGTATGCAATTCAGTGGATACTTACCCCAGACATCATATAATAATAAATCTAGGGAGAAGATTAGCTACAATAGATCTAAAATATTAGAATTGGAGTTCCCCATTAATGAATTTTTTAGTTATATCGTTACTGGGGTGAGCGAAGAAATCTTTTGGATTTGCGATTTCCATTATTTTTCCAGAGTGAATATGAGTAATTGTATCAGATAATCTCTTTGCTTGATGTAAATTATGTGTAGCCAATATGATAATGCAATCTTCCTTTTTTCTCATCTGTTGAATTACATCTTCTATAATTACGGCATTAGCGGGATCGAGGTTGGATGTTGGCTCATCCAAAAGAAGAATTCTAGGGTGCAATATAAAAGCTCTCGCCAAGGAAACTCTCTGCTGCTCCCCACCCGAAATTTTCTTAGCCTTCCTTTTTCGGAAATTATTTAGTTTAACTATTGATAAGGCTTGCGAAACACGTTTCTCAACCACTTCTTTCTTAAAACCTCTAATCTTAAGACCGAAAGCAACATTATCATAAACACTCCTATTGAACATAGTAGTCTTTTGAAAAACCATTGAAGATAACCTATGCAAATTCTCCATATCTATAATGTTATTATCGATTAGAATGCTACCTCTACTCGGTCTTTCAAGACCAGCCAAGATACGTAAGAGAGTTGATTTACCCGATCCATTAACCCCTACAAGAGTAATAACATTACCTATATCTACATTGAATGTTACTGAATCAAGCACCTTATTTCCATCAAATACCTTATCGATCCCTTCAAGTTGAAGATAGCTAGTCAATTTTTCAACTTCTCCGTAAAAGATTTATGAAGATAGTGATCGAAAATACTATCGTCATCAGTATTATAGCTAAGGCAATGCTGAATGGAATATCTCCCCTAGCTGTCTCTAACGCTATAGAAGTTGTTAACATTCGTGTAACATACCTAATATTTCCTCCTATCATCATAGCAATGCCAAGTTCAGCGAAAGCTCTATTGAACGATGCGATAACAGCAAGAGTAATACCCCATAAAGCTTCTTTCATAATGGCATAATGAGTCTGAAGTTTTGATGCTCCTAATGTTCGTGCAAGGTCTCTCAATTCGATGTCTGTGGACTCAACAGCGCTACTGGTGAAGCTAACAAGGATAGGGGTGATTAAGATCGATTGGCCTATCGATATCCCTAGAGGGCTATAGAGGAGACGGAAAATACCAAGGGGGCCACTCTTGGAAAGTAAGAGATATAGTATTAGGCCGAGTCCAACGGTGGGGATACCGAGCATAGCATTAAAGAATCCGCTAACAATTCTTTTTCCAGAGAAGGAGGATAACCCAAGAATTAGCGCAAGAGGTAAACCCCATAGACAAGAAAGTATTGTGGCTAATCCTGAGACATATAGGGATCTCATCACGACCGATAGGACTTCAGGATCGCCACTCCAGATAAGGTTTAATGCTTGTAGGAAAGCCTCTAGAAAGGTGCCTAAAGTTTCTACCATCTACATCACAAAAAGGGGATTTGAAAGTATTGATTAAATTTATTGAAACCATTAGTATAATTGTGGCTTTTTAGCTATTAATTGAGAAACTAAAAGTTCTATGGTAATATGTTGGTAGAGATTTCCTTCTTGATATTGGTACTCTTGTGGGCATTCGACACCGTTAAAATAGGCGAGTTCCTGGACCCACTCTATCATCTCAGGATTACTGTTGCTTTTTAAGAGTTTGACGTAAGGGTTGAAGAGCGGTTTCCCGAATTTATCCGTTCCGAAATCCGCAAGAATATTTTGCACTTCATCTGAAACAAGGAATCTGATGAATTTCATGGAAGCATCAAAGTTTGATCCAGCAACCTCACTTTTTTGTGGATTATTGGCTATTGCACTGTAGACGTTTAGTGTATCCTTTCCTGCTTCGACAATGATTTCTAACTCGATGTTCTTGTTAGCGTAATTGTTGAGATAGCTTCCAAGATCTACTAGTGTATACGCTCCTTTCTCATCAGTTATTTTTAAAGTCGCAGTCATTCCTGCGCCGGCTTCAATATACCAGTCCATCGTTCTTAGTTCAGCAGCATCAAATCCGGCTGCTTCCCAAATTCGTTTCTCTTTGGCGTGGGTACCTGAATCGTCCCCTCTTGACACCCATGTGGCGATACCCTTTTCACCTGATTCTTTTATCACTTTAAATGCTTCAGTCGGCGACATGCCTCGAATATTTGCGGGATCATTGTTTGGACCAGCAATAACGAAGAAGTTATAGGCTACCACCTTCCTGTTAACGCCATAACCGTCCTCAAGAAATTGAAGCTCTCGTGCAGGATCATGAACTAAGATCATATCGGCATCTCCCCTCATTGCTGTTTGAATCGCCAAACCAGTTCCTTGGGATATAAATGAGATATTTATTGAGGGATATGTTTTCTCAAATTCAACCTTTAATACATCTAATAATCCTGTTTCATAAAGACTCGTCGTGGTGGAAACGATTAGATGTTGCTTTGATGATCTCTGAACGTTATAGTAAGCATAAGTGCCTATTCCAATTACTATTATCACTATTATAACAATAGCGAGTATTGTCTTAGTATTCATATTTTTGATATCTTTCTCCATATTAATCATCTCGTTATGTCAATTTTACATAACGTAATCTGTAATTCATATATAAGCATAACGATGAAGTATCAAGTTCCACAGATACAAGATGAATCAACATCAAAAGCCACCAAGTATACTGGAATGTCGCATAAATACGAACATAAAATCATGTTAAAAATGGTGTAGTGAAGTAAGGTTTAAATCAGATAATCACGAACCTAGCTGAGCCGAGATGAAAAACGATGAAGGTGCGGACTCTGATTGGTGGAATAATGCTTCTTATCGGATTTATCTTGTATCAAACAGGAATATCAACAGCTCTTGAACAAAATCAAGGCACACTTAAATTTGTGAACTTTATAGCATCAACACTTAAGATACCTTTAGAAACAGATATAGTAATCCTAATTATGGAATATTTAGGAGGAATTATCGCAATCTTAGGTCTACTGATATGCATTTCGAGTTTGGCAACTAAAGAAGAAAGAATAAAACCCGCACCAAAAGAAATAAGAAAAAAAAGTCTAGATCCTGAACTTCAATCTGCAATAGAAAAAACGCTTAAGTCATCGTAATTTTTTCTCATAAAATCAGTTATTTTCACTTGTTAACGTAGTTAAATTTATATTTTGTTAAGTGTTTGCTTTTACCAATAAGAGAGAAAATAGCTTAAAAATTATACATCTTCTAGAAACTGATTCTTCACTCATATTTTCTCTCTTATTAAAATTGATCTAATAAAGTTATATAGGGGAATATAATTATTAATAATTGTCTTTCTCCATTTTCCTTAAAATAAAATGAATTAATCACTTGTATAACTCATAAAACCTGTCAATAATGTTAACTCATTATGCTGTTATGTTTGTCTATTAGTAACCGTCAATAATTCTTTAGGAACTGCTAAGGGAATCTATATCAGAGTTAACAATTGCAGCTATGAACAAGCGTTTTATAACATATTAATTCTTATAAAAAGTGTTCGTAATAAAAGGTAATCTAGACATCATAGTAATATAGGATGTGGATTAAAGTGCAAGCACCACCAGAGAGGTTGGGATCTTTCTATCTTGGAGCGG
>CAZAXO010000168.1:0-5378 GCA_964489085.1 uncultured Candidatus Bathyarchaeia archaeon | reverse complement strand
GCTTTGGGAAATATTGTTCAGAGTTTAAATAATCTAATGTATGTTTTTGCCCGAGGAATTGTCCGCCTGATCCAACCAGTTCAATAATACTTGTTGCTAGCGTATCCTGATTTACTGTAACTCCGTTAACAGCACGTTCAACCATTCCACATATTTCATGATCTATAAGTAAGCTTTCATAGCTGATTGTTAGAGCATACTCCAAGGTTCCTGGATACCAAATATAATTAACACCTCCTAAAGCAGCTAGTAGTAAAGTTATCGCCTTCTCATATCCTGCTTGAATGTCAAGAATCTTAGATTCTGTATCGGATGCTGTTCCTCTCGATGGTATTCTATAAAATCGTGCAAGTTGAGCTGTAGCTACATTAAATAAACCTGCTTCCACAGCTCCCTTTGCTATAATGCCTGAACGCATATCCATAATAGTACCTGCTGTTCCATAGAATACAGGAGTGCCAGGATTTACTAGTTGCGCAAGAAGTATACCCGATAAAATTTCAGCGTTTTGAATCACTAGTGATCCTGCTATTGTTACTGGTGCAGTTGCGCCTGCTTGGACTTCAGATGTAACATCAACTGGAATACCGTACTTAGCATATTCGATTAATCCTTCAGTTTGACCTTTTGGAAGTTGGAGTGGAGAATTGGTATTGCATGTTGTGAAAATATTCGGTTTCTTCTTTAAATCTTCAAGATCACAAGCAGCTATAACAGAGGCCATTCTAAGACAATCTTGAGCCCTAGTTTTATCTCGGCCAGTACCTTTTACTACTTTGTCTGAGTTTTTATTACTTACATAATATGCATGTGCATGAGCAACCTCATCAGGTAAACCTTCTATATGAGGCATCATAACTCCACTGTGTGGGAGACGATAATGTTCAAGTGCACTTGCTAGTCTGGTAAGATTTGAAACGTCATCTAATGTTGTTTTCCGTTTTTCTCCCGTATCCAAGTCGAGAATATTGATTCGTCCTATCATTGGACCGAAGACAACATTGTCTCCTCCAATGACTACATTATTTTTTGGATTTCTAGCATAAATCGTAAACTCAGCTGGTGCTTTTTTAATATGTTCCTCCATAATATAGGAGGGAATTTTTATGATCTCATCATTTTCTTTAGTAGCACCTGCGTCATCAAGTATTTTACGTGCTAGAGGGGAATATACTCTGATGCCTGTGTATTCAAGCACGTCTAATGATGCTTGATGAATTGAATTAAGCTCATCATCACTTAATATTTTCAACTTTTCTGTTTTCAAAGCATAATCAACTTAATTCTACAATTTTTATATATTTATTAATTATCTGCGATAACGGGAAAGACTACTATTTAACTTTAAGTTATGATATCCTTTTGTTGCGTATCAATCTCAGCTACCGAAAACTCTTTGCTAACTTAAGAAATACTAACGAGACGAAGGTATTGGATAACACTCTAAAAGATTTTCCTCTTTGCAGTATTTCTTAAATCACGTTAAGAAGCTTTGGTTTCTTGATAAATCTATGATCAACAAACATCTACTATCTAAGCACTACAAGTTTGGTAATTATATCAAGCCCTTTTCTTTATAGTATTTCCTAGCCTCTTTTAGTATCTCGTCTATTTCTTTATCCTGATCTCTTGGGAGAGGTGTTGGGATATGTGTTTCTAGTATTTCCTTAACTCTCTTCTTTGCAAGTTCAACGGCATCTTGTTTACCTTTCTCTATCCACTCTGGATACGATGTTCTGTCAGCTGCTTTTGGTATAAACTGTTCCCTTTTCCACAGTTTTCTTGTATGATCAAGGTTTAGATAATGACCTGGAATAGGACCAACTTCATTAATCAAATCTGTGGCTAGGGTCTCCTCTGTAACTTCAACTCCTTCTATGAAACGACCTATCCATCCGGCTATATCATCATCCAGTACTGCTCGAACAGGATGAAACGTTAGTTCTCCGTAAACGCAACCTTGAAATTCCATAACATTAGTTCCGGAAATAGCCCCTGCTAGGCCATTCAATGCTCTTTCATATGCCCCTTGGAAGTCTATTTTCTTCGAGCTACTATACCCTGCGGTCATGAAACAAACTGGAATCCCATAGTTCCTCCAAATTTGACTAAACATTACTCCGTGTAAAGCTGCTCCTAATGCGCCAAAACATGGATGGCCCCTCTGCATATCCATTGGGTATGTAAAGTTGGCAGCTAAGATTCCTAACCCGGGTCTCAATAGTTGTATTAGTACTAACCCGCCCAAGAGTTCAGCATTATTTGTTATCGTAGCTCCAGCAAGTGTTGCAGGGGCACTTCCACCATACACTCCACCACTTAGCAAAACAATTGGAAATCCTGCTTTGGTGAGTCTATAAGAACATTCAACCGCGTCTCCATAATACGTCAGAGGTGCTGAAGCCATCACGCCTCCAATTACGTCTATTCCAACGGTCTTCGCCATTCGTATATTGAATACTTCGCTATCATTCCTGTACCCTATATGCGGAACTTTTGTACAGTATCTTATTCGGCTGGCGAGGGTTTCGTTATACATCATGCATGGAGGTATTCCCTCAATGTCTGCATATGGTGAATAGCCACCGGTTAATGAAATATTCTCTAATGCGTCTAAAACTTTCACTGCATCATGTTGCTCTGATAGTTTAGCAGGTCTAGACTCCCAGGTGTCCAAATCTAAAATTCTCATTCCAACAGAGTTGTAGTAATATAAGGTGTTTCCACCAATTCTTAAATCGTTCCTAGGATCACGGGCTTTTAGATAGAAGCTGCTAGGAACCTTGCGTATGCATTCTTCTACTAAATAGTCTGGTAACTTGACTATCTTCTTCTCATAGTCAACCATGCAACCATTATCATCAAACAGCTTTAATGCCTTATCATGTTCAAATCGTATGCCTGTCTTTTGAAGCACATCCAGTGTGCTTCTATGGATAGCTTCTACTTGTTCATCAGTCAATATTTTAAGTGGCTTTATATTCCGAGTAAATCCCTTCGCCATCGTTTTTCACCTCACTGAATATTGAGGATTTTCTTTGCCTCCTTAACAGCCTCCGGTGCAGTCGCTCCGTAACCGTCTGCACCTATCTCTATTGCGAATTCTTTGGTTATAGCGCCTCCTCCAACCAATACCTTCACCTTTTCTCCGAGACTATCATTTCTGAGAAGATTCATGACTTTTTTTTGTTCTGGGGCAGTTGATGTAAGAAGAGCGGACATGGCCAAAATATGAGGTTTATATGTTCTGACTGCTTCTACGAATTTGCTAGCGTTGATATCAACACCTAGGTCTATTACTTCAAAGCCATCTGATGCAAGTAGAGTAGCGACTAATGTTTTTCCTATATCATGAATATCTCCGGCTACGGTACCTATGACGATTACACCTAGAGTTTTGAGCGATTTTCCCGTCTTCTTTAACTCTCTCTCAACTAATTGCATCGAATTTTTCATAGCATCCCCTGCCATGACCAGATCTGGTAAGAAGTACTCTCCCCGGGCAAATCCTTGGCCAACTAGTCTAACAGCTTCTGTAAGGGTGTCTGCCACCTTCATTAAATCGATACGTTTCTCAATAGCTTTCCTTGTCCAGTTTTCTGCTGCCTTTACATCAAACTCTAAAACTGCTTTCTTTAAAGTATCTAAAATTTCATCACTCAAAATAATCACCCACGGTTGGCAACCTCTTTTTGTCAACCACCATACTTGATAGCGTAGCTTATAAAAAACTATTGGTGTATTTTATTTTGGTTAATCGTAGCCTCGGTTTAATTAGCTAGCTAGAAGCATTTCTATTCCTTTCTGAAAACTCTCTTTATCGGATGTAGTTTACTTTCCGGTCTCATTCCAAATTCTTGTATCATGGTATACGAAATGTAAGCGTCGGCAATTGCGCACATTTCGTAGGCTGCAGGAGCATTTTTCATTGGCCCATAGAGAAGAAAGTCAGCTCCGAGGACTAGGGGGAAAGTATTCGCTATAACTGTCGCCATTAGTCTAACATTTTGTTCTAATTCTTTTATTTGGCGCCAGCGATCTACAGCATTGTGTGGAGCGCATCCAACTGGGTAACCATATTTCTCTTTTACCAAGTAACACATTCTAGCACATATTCCTGGGTCGGCTGTGTCAATTATAGTTGTATCTACTAAGTACTGCTCTATTCCCGCCTGTTTAGCTTGTGTTAAGAGATTTTCAAGAGTCTCGATCCTACCTTGCAGGGTTGGTTTCTGAGTGTTTAACGTTAATAATATGGCTGTCTTGATTCCCGATTCCTTTATAGCCGCGATTTCTTCATCTGTCATCATAGGGGTTATCGAATTATATATCGCTCGATCTATGACACCTATCTCCCTTGCGCATTTCAATGCAGCAATCCTCACCTGCTCCGTTGCTCCATCGATGAGAAAAGGAGAGTCAACGGCGTCCGCTATGTACTCCACATAATGTACTGCAGCATCCGGGAACGATGCGACGACGTCTACGATTCTAGGATTTCCAAATCTAGCGGAAAACTCGTTTTCCACGTTTAATTGCTTATCAGCCTTCTTCTTATCAAATATGCCTTTCTCTGTATTCTCGACAATTTTGTCACCATGATAAAAAATACTTCCCATCATAACTGTTGGGTATTGCCCAGGTTGCCCTCCTATCTTGACGCCTTCTATGTCATACGTATGTTGAGAACTGCTGAACTTGAACAACCATAATGCACCTATGATTTATATTTTATCCACCAATTGAAAAGTGGTTTTAACTTTATCTCTGTTCAGATTTATAATTTTTACTGCTCCTCAGCGCTTCTATCTTAGCTTCGTTCACAACGGTGCTCTGCTCTAACTGTGATGTAGTAGTTAAGAATAGTTCACAAGTCTTGTAAATACTACGTATATCATAGATCATATCATCTGGGAGCTTGTACATATTTGTATTGTAATGAGTTTCGATATCGCCCTTATATCCAGCAATGAATTGTAAGCGTTTTTAACGCTCTTTAACGCTAGTTAATTAGGATTAAGTCTTCTTACAGCTTATAGTTTTTCTAGATATAATAAAGGAAGAAAAAAATTTACCTTTCTTCATTTTAACTATGAGAATGACTCCTCCCATCGCAGCAGTTTTACCTATATTTCTATTAATGAAATAGCTTAATCTACTTGATAATATTCTCTCTTTAATCATTGTCTACACCGTAGCAAGCTTAAAAAAATTGACTTTTTTGATTATTCTAATTAATTAGTCAAGATCACAGAGGACTCAAGTACTTAATTTTTATTTTAGGTACTATCAAAGTAGCTTGTTGTTCTCTGGTTTAATAATTACTTTATTTAAGGTGAAAGCTTATCGTCAGCTTCTTTCACGATTTCCCGCATGTT
>CAZAXO010000167.1:0-5424 GCA_964489085.1 uncultured Candidatus Bathyarchaeia archaeon | reverse complement strand
CAAGGTTCGTTTTGGTATAGAGTCGTTGTGGAATCTTGAAGGCGCCGTCTATTTACTTGAGTTTAACATAGTGTTGGTTGATGAGGCGTTTTAAAGTCTTTGATAGGGTAGAGAAGCTGAGGCTCATATTATCGTTTTTTAGTTGTCGCCATAATTGGTTGAATCCAATTCCTTTTTTTGTTGAGAGGCGAGAGATAATCATTTGATCTTGTTTATCTGGCTGTGGAATAGGTCCTCTTGAGATCATATGTTATCCCTTTAGATAGTACTATCAAATATGGTAGCATTTAAATGCTTCTATACACTAGTAACCAAAATAGGTGAATTAAGATGGCGTTTATTGGTCCATGGGAGATTGCGTTAATCCTTGTGGTGATACTTATCTTATTTGGACCTAAAAAACTTCCTGACTTAGCAAAAGGTCTCGGACAGGCGATACGAGAATATAAAAAGGCGACAAACGGTCTAGAAGAATTAGCTGAAGAGCATAGTACCTATCTCTCAAAATCGATGGAGGATACTGATCAGTCCCCTACAAAAAGTAACTCAAATGCATCCAGTGCAGTTTCATCAAGTACATCATCCTCTACGATTGCAGAGGAGACCTTTATATCAAAAGCGAAGCAACTAAAAATACCTACCGAAGGAAAAAACGTAGAAGAGATCGCAAAGGAAATAATGATAAAATCACCGACCACATTCTCAGCTACTACAGCGACACCAACGAAATCATAATCAGATTATCCAGTTAACCTGCTCAAAAAAGATTAGCAGGAAGCGTTTCCTCCTTTTTTCGTGTAACTTATCTATGAAATGGTGTACGAGTTGTTTATGCGTGAGGGAGACTACAATAAGAGAATGTCATTTTTTTCAACATATTGAAGAGCTCCCCTATCATCTTCGTATTACCTTATTTTAAGAGGTTATCAGGATTTTTTATTTGCTTTCCGGCCATCGGATAAACAGCAAGGCTTGGCATCGATATAATTCTCTCTATTAACCATTTAACGTCTCAACGGAAGTTGATATATAGCATGTTTATCTTGATTACAGCAGTTGTTACGCCTGATCTTACTATTGTAAGCGATATTATTTTACTTGGATCCTTCATACTAATGTATGAGGCAACGATACTTATTAGTAAAGTTCTTCACAAAACGAAAATTGAAAAAAAAAGAATGTGCTCCACCTCATAGAAGAATAGAATTCGAATATATGATCACTTGTTTCAGAGTTGAGACGTTCAACTTTTTATCTTTATAATAATAATGATGATGATCGATAAGAAAGCTGCGAATGCTGCTATACCAAATATTATCTGAATACCATAGATGTCCGCTATAGATCCTTCCAAATAGGGAAATAGTCCACCTATCCCCCATGCAATAGATAAGAGAATCCCAAAGACTATCGTTTGATCCTTCAATGCGATTCTTGAAGAGATCAACGAGAAGATTGGTGGTGTTACTCCTAAAATAGGTAATCCTAACAAACAAATGAGTAAAATCAAATATATGACATTGCTGGTTGATTGGAAACTGAATATAGCAAGTGAGAGAGTGAATATCATTGTCGTAACACCGAAGAGAGTTTTGCGTTCGCCATATCTATCTGAGATTGAACCAACAACAAAGGTTCCTAAAACACTCATTGTCATCATAACTGCCACTGAAGCATTGGCATATTCGATAGGTACCTCTTTAATAGTTAAGAAAGTGGAGGTGAATGCTATGAGTGATGTGAGACAGATCTCTGCAAGAACTAGAATAATCAGAAGTGAACCTAACTTCGTGAAGATAGTTGAGACTGATATAGTCTTACTATCTTCATGTACCTCTTGAATAATAGTACTTTTCTTGGTTTTCCTTAACAGAATCAAGCAGGTCCATGAACTCATAATCGTTATGATCGCCCAGATGAAGAAGAGAACGCGCCAACTAAAAAGAGCAAGTAGTAAACTAGATGAAGCAAAGGAGACAGGGCCAGCCGCTATTCCTATTGCTTCATTTATTCCAAATGCTTTTCCTCTCTCTCTGGAAGTGAACGATTCCGAGATGATACTATATCCAACGGGGTGGTAGAAAGCCATTCCTAAACCAATGAAGAAAGAGAGTACGATATATTGCATAACATCTCTAGAGAAGACTGCTAACAAAAGTGCACTACCAATAATAAATAATCCAATGAAGAGGAGCGAAGCTTTCTCTATTTTTCTTCCGTAATATCCCACTATCGTTTGAAAAACGACCATAGAAATGATCATAGTTGTCAATGATGCGCCTGCGATTCCATAGCTTAATTGAAAAGTTTGAATGATAAGAGGTAAAGCAGAAGGTAACAAAAAAAAAGGCATATCCGAGATAAAATGGCATAGTGAAATACCTAACAAAGTCTTATGTGAAAAGAGCGTCAACCTGTCACCTTAACAAATTATTTTTCAATATGTTATTTGATGCTACTAGATTAGTGTAATGGCTACACTGAAGACTAAAAAGATAGCGATGAAGAAACTTAATCCAGCATAGTACTCCAGCCATCTCTCCTCTAACTGCTTAAACACATGCATATCATATATATACAAGACTAAAGAACGCATATTACAGGATCAAAGAGTCCCTAGCTAGCTATTTTAAATATAGTGGTGAGTTGATGAATCCCAAATCTTTGAAGGAGTTTATAGAAAACGTACGAGCCTATCAGAAACTTGAAGATACGGGAGATAAGACATATCATGAAGTACTTTGCCGTCGTGATATTTGGGATAGATTGGAAGAAGTTAATGCTTCACAGACAAGATCGATTATTTTAAGATATCTCAATCAGTCGAAGTGTCGGATAAGCTATAACTGTTCTTTGAAGTTAGCTAAAACGTTAAGAGAATACTCCAATTTATTCTCACACTTTAAGAATCACCGTTTACACACGATAAGTGTTAGATCACTTAGGAGAGATGATGAAAGTATTCAAGTTATATTTAGGAAAATATCATCTATCTCCGTTGGAAGAAGATCATTCGGCTCTACTGCAACATCAAAACTTTTACATCTGATAAACCCTGCTTTTTTCATGATGTATGATAGAAATATCAGGCGTGGCTATAACTGTTCCGACAATGAATATGGGTATACGAACTTTATGTTAAAAATGAAACAATTAGCTGACTATCTAGTTAAGGAATATTCAACTACGTATACCGTGCAAATACAAAGAGCATTTCAAGATCTAATTTCGGACTGTACGAGTAGGGCAAAAACGGTACCTAAATTATTAGACGAGTATAACTGGATTAAATATAATATGTAAAATATACTATAACTCCATGATTGAACCCATCAGAATCAAGAATGGCTTTAAAAGTGGAAACGTACTAAAACGCATCATCTTATTAGAGCCTTTATTAAAAGGTGAGTATTAGTAACCTATTTAATATATTTTGTAGAGCATAGATGTGATTGCGATGACGAATGTGCTGGATGTATCAGATAGTAATTGGAATCAAGAAGTGTTAGAGTCCAAAATTTTAACTGTCGTTGATTGTTGGCATGAAAAATGTTCTTGGTGTAGAAAATTTAATCCTATCTTTGAGGAAGCTGCTGAGGACTATAAGAATAGTATAAAATTTGTGAAACTGAATATTTTAGAACGACAGGAGAACAAAGATCTTGCTATAAAACATGGTGTCATGGGTACTCCTACGTTGATATTTTTCTGTGATGGAAGATCTGTAGGAGAAGCTGTAGGTTTCAGAACTAAAGAACGTTTGAATGAGGTACTCCAAGATATGTTGGAGAAGCATAAAACGTGTGTTTCTCAGAGCTCTAAACTGGATGTCTAGTTAGTTTTGAGAAACGCGAAGCTAGCTAACGAGGATATTCACCATATCTCTAAGTAAAGTAAATCAAAATTATATTACCTTTTCTCTTAGAAGGGGTGTTTTAGCTTGTTAGGTATATATGAATGGTGATACTGGGTCTGCTGATGTTACGATAAAAAAAGGGGGAGGACCAGAGTTTAGCTGGCCTTCTTTAAGTTGGTGATTGCTTCGTTAACTCCTTTGCTTTCACTGTCTAGCCATTTTTTGTATTCTATTAGTTTCTCAATTTTTTCTTCTGTTGTTAGAAAGTGTCTTCCACATTGGGTTCCACAATGCATTCTTTACACACCTTTCATATTGGTTTACCGATATTGGTTATCCGATAAATATAAGCTTATCGGTTAACCGATAAATAATTCGAGCTATAAATTTTTATATCGATTATCCGATATATTTTCCTATGACTCGATGCGCGATGAAAGGTTTCCTCTCATTCCTCATCCTCTGGTTAGTAAGCAAACAAAGTATGACAGGAGTTGAGATAGCACTTGAACTTGAAAAAAGGAAAGGCAGTAAACCTAGTCCAGGCACAATCTATCCAGTCCTCAAGGACCTAAAAGATAAGGGTCTACTTTCAGTAGCAAAAAACAAACATTATTCCCTGACTAAATATGGGAGAAAAGAGTTGGACATCCACTTATCTACCTTTTTCGATACCTTTTGCGACATTGATGAAATGCGATCATGTTGCAACCATCACTAAATGTATCTACGAGTAGTCACCGCGATTTTCTAGAATCAACTAGAATGCAATAATGATGGTTTAATTAAAAAAAACAAGATATAGTGTGAAAAGGGTAGTTAGCTCGAGATGAGGAAAAAAGTTGAATAAATAGGCGAAAGAGGATCTTCTATGATGATGTAGTTTTATCGCATTTTTTTAAGCTCGTCTGCGATATCGCTTATATTAGTATTTATATCGCTTAAATCGGTATTGGTGGTATTGATTGTATCTAAACGGGTGTTTGTCTCTTCAAGTTTTTTATTTATCTCTCTGAGGGTTCTATTTATTTCTTTTAATGTTGTATTTATTTCATGCAATCCAGGAATTTCTGACATATTTATTCACCTCAAAATCATACTTACTATTATTATAGACTTAGTAACTACCAATTTAAAATTTTGGTGTTTCATTGTATATGTGAGGAGGAGAAGATCCTATACGTCGCTTGAACTATACGTCTCTTTCATCTACCTGTAGATGGAGGAATAGGGCGAAAAGAAGATTTTATGGGAGGGCATTCCTAGAGTGGAATATGATCTTACTTGTATGCAAAGGTGGCTCCTCCATTAAAAGTATGTATTCTAAGTTAATTATAAAAAAAATCTGTAACTTGATAATAAGTACTAAATGAGCCAGTCAACCTAAAGGTTAGGGGAAAAGACTATTTTTTTATTTTAAAGTAAAACTTTTCACACTTATAAACGACTCTTAACCAAAATGAAACTATACGCAGGTTAGACTATATAGAACTACTTTGGACATTCCGATTTTGGTGAGAGATTGATAAATATGATGAAGCAGGTGAATCTATCTTTTGAGGAGGCCC
>CAZAXO010000166.1:0-5472 GCA_964489085.1 uncultured Candidatus Bathyarchaeia archaeon | reverse complement strand
GAGCTGATCCGATCACCGTGAAGCTGTAGGATCCTAGTGGAGTATTAGATGACGTTGATATGGTTAATGCTCCGGTGGGGGCTAGTTGGTAGTGCATGTTCGAGGTTAATCCGGTGACTTGGATTTGGATTACGGTTCCAGCGTATGAGGGGTCGCTGTATGATATGATGGTCATATACTCTGCTTGATCACCCACCTTCACTGTGGTGCTCGCAGGCGTTAAACTCAACGTGAAATCGAAAGAGGTTCCTGCTGGTTGCTGATCAGGGAGCTGTCCCGCATCAGGGATAACCTGGAAAGTATATGGATTGCTGTGGATTGGAGGGTTTGACATGATAGTAGCAGTTACCGAGTAGGTTCCCGTTCCTCCACTGGGATCTAAACTAAATGAGTAACTATCAGTTCCAGCTCCTATAATATCGGTTGTGAGGCTGTGAGTCTGTTCCATAGATATCCCTGCTACTGGAGTCATCTCTACTCTAACATCAATTATTTCAAATGGCTGTAGATTCCAAACATTGATGCTAACTATAACAAGTCCACCAATGGTGTAGGATGGAAAATCTGTTTGGACTTGTATTAGAGGCTGTGATTGTGGCTGCTGTTGGTCTGACGCTTTAATTTCAAATGTCCTTGAGGCCCATAGTTCTGTATTATCAAGATTCCACACCTCCAGTGTCCATGTATCTGGATGCTGAAAAGCTGGTTCTGGCATAGGCACATTCCATGTATACGTGCCTCCAGGTGGAATTTCATTAAAATCGTTGTTTAACACTGATCCTTGAGTAGGATTTCTAATATATATTCTGCCGCTAGGTGTTGGAGTGTTTTCAAGATTAAGAACTGTTATTGTGATCGGTTCACCAATATAATACCAGGGTCTATCGGATTGAACATCTATGTTTGGTGGCTCCACTTTTGCTTTCATTTCAAAGGTTGTTGACGCCCAGAGTTCTGTATGGCCATGATCCCAGACCTCAACCGTAAAGATACCGGGGTTCTTAAACTGAGAATAGGCCATGCTATCCACCTCGTATGTGTACGTCCTCGAAACTGGAATAGATTCAAATGAATGGCTTAATGGACTGAAAGCAGGATTGGGACAGTTGATATAAACTGTGCCCATAGGTGTTGGAGCGTTACCAATATTACGAACAGTTATTGTGATCGGCCAACCAACATAATAAAATGAATTATCTGTATAAACATCTACTGAGGCAGCCTCAATATTCGACGGAACCATATTTAACGCTAGGAGAATTAGAATACAAATTATGAAAAGCTTGGATGTATTCATTATTAAATCACTTTGTTATTAATGTCAAGTTAACAACCTCAATTTAATATACAATTAAAGATAACCTTAGTGCAAGAGTATATTTGTTCATTACGATTCCTCTGTAGAGCCTATATGTAGACTAATGTTTAATTTATCTTTAACTAGGATTACTATATCTTGGAGCACGATAACTGTTTTCCCTCTCATTATCTGAGTTTAAGGATGAAACATTTGATAGCTATATAAATTGTGGTTAGCAACAAGGTGTATAACAGTAGGTTAGCTATCTAAATTCTTAAAATACTGAACTCTCGTTATAATTAATGGATAGTAATGCAATGCTAGGTATCATGTTGAGGATGAGGATTTGAGAAGGAAGAAGGGTTTAGATGACATAGACCTTGAAGTTTTACGGTTATTATATTCTGATCCGAGGGTCACGTATGAGATGATAGCTGAGAAGCTTGGCACGAGCGCAGTTACGGTGCATAATCGGTTGAAAAAATTGAAAGAGGCGAAGTTAGTTCGGGAGCGTGTCTCTATTGCACCTCAGGTTTTTGATAAGAATGTTACGGCGTTTATCCAGATTTCCACGGTTCCCGGTCAGGAGCGTAAAGTTGCTCAGTTGATATCGGAGGTTCCTGAAGTTATCAAAGTGAAAGGTACGACTGGAGATTTTGATCTTATCGTTGAGATTGTTGCTCGGGATGTTGATGAGTTGCAGCAATTAGTGATGGATCGGATTAGGGCTTTAGATAATGTTGTTCGGACGAATACGATTTTACTGTTATTTTCTGTGAAAGATGAGTTAAGTTATGTTCCGTAGGTTTATTTGTATCGGGAGAGAACTATATACGAGGTTGTTTCAAGAATATTCTCCATGGAGCGAATTTTATTTATGAAGTCTTTCATATCATCTAGTTTCTTCATGTTAATTTTGAGAAGGATATCGTTGTCTCCTGTGATGTTATAGACGCGACTGGTTTCCTCGAATTGTGAGAATTTCTTCATTAGGTCTCTATGATCGCCCTTTGCCTTTAGTAAAATGAATGCTTCCACTTCACTCACTCATGTATTGGTTGATGATTTAGCCTTATTAATTTTCTTAATGTCTTTAACTGTTATTGATCTGGCTCAACATCTATTATCTTAATAATTTTAAGAAAATATATGTATTTAATTAATAAATATAAGATTTATATACGTTAACTAATATAGTATAAAGTATATAGTTACTGCAGCCTTCGTGGTTTGCAGCTACATTTTAGTTGAAGGGTTACATATAATGGAGAGAATTCTAGTCACTGGTGCTTGTGGTCAAATCGGAACCGAACTCGTTTCCACTCTTCGTATGAAATATGGTGCAGATAAAGTCCTCGCGACAGGACACGTCACGAAGCCTACCAAGCAACTTCGAAATTCAGGGCCTTTCCAGTATCTCAATGTGTTAGATAAAGAACAATTGACTCGTATCATAGTAGATAACCAGATTGATACGATCTATCATATGGCGGCTATTCTCTCTGTTACTGGTGAATCTCATCCGCAACGCTGCTATGAAGTCAACATGAATGGCTTCTACAATATTCTTGAAGTTGCACGGAAACTGAAACTCGAACGAGTCCTGATTTCAAGTTCCATCGCTGTATTTGGGAGGGCATATCCACGTCAGAACACTCCAAATGAAACAACGATGCTACCCAACACTATGTATGGTATTACCAAGGTCTGTGGAGAATTACTTGGAAACTATTACTATCGCAAGTTTGGTGTGGACTTCCGAGCGATACGACTTCCCGGTGTCATTAGTAGTAAAACGAAACCTGGAGGCGGTACAACCGACTATGCGGTTGAGATCTATTATGCTGCGGTTCAACATAAACTCTATACCTGTTTTGTGCGGGAAGATACGGTGTTACCGATGATGTATATGCCTGATGCTATCAACGCTCTAATCGATCTAGCGGAAGCAGATAACTCAACACTAAAACATCGAGTCTACAATGTGAATGCGATGAGTTTCTCCGTAGGTGAACAAGTTGAGTCAATCAAAGAAATTATTCCTGAGTTTACCTGCGACTACAAACCAGACGACAGACAAGTAATAGCGGATTCATGGCCGACGTCCTTAGACGACTCTGCAGCACGTGAAGAGTGGGGATGGAAGCCACAATATGACCTTTCAACGATGACCGAGGACATGATAAACAAATTACGACTGAAAACATACGGTGCTAGACAATTAAACCGAAGAGAAAGTATTCACGTCTAAGAAAAGTATTTTAAAGAACTCAGGTAAGAATACAAGTTCTACTAGGAATAGTAAAAACTTATAACAAAAATTTTTCCGTGATAGAATTAAACAATTTTGCTCATATCGAGCAATTTGAGCTCGTTCACAACAAATTTCAATAAAATCGCTTATAAAAAGAGAGTTAGCTAGATTAGTTGATGAATCATAAGCTACTTAGCTTTATGCACTATTCAAAGCTAAAGACTATAAGAGGTGACAAACAATACTTGTTTTTGAACTTAGGAGAGTCGTAGATGGACGATATTTCACTTGACCTTAAGAAAAAGATTGCTGACGTATACTTGAAGAATAAGAAGCAACTAGAGGATCTAAACTCCGATACTCTGGAAGCATTCGCTTCTGAGCTCCTTGAGATGATGAAATAGAGACGTTACCCCACTCTCATGACTTAGAAATCTTAATAAAAAGTATGAAACACCTCAAGAACGATTCAATCATACTTAAAAATAGTAAACCAGATACTGATGATTATGATTTTACACGAAACGACTGTAACAATCTATTAACTGCTACCAGAAAATGGTTGGAACTGGAAGGAATTATTTAATTTCCTGCAAGAAGCATAAGATAAGATGAGCGGATGCAAAAGAGTAGTTTATAGATGTTTATGTGATGGTTATTCATAGAATATAGATTTTGAGAATGTTCTTGGTTATTGTTTTATAGTTGAACTAAATAATACTTTGATAGAAGGGTTGATACTGTGTCGTCTTCGATATTAGTTAGGGATATGATGAGTACAAATATTAAAACGGTAAGTCCTGATTCACCGCTTATAGACGTTATTAAAAAGATGGTTAAATTTAATATCAGTTGTATCATGGTGATGGATCAGGGAAGACATGTAGGTATTATCACAGAAAGAGATATTCTAAAAAATGTTGTTAAGCCGAATATGGATTTGGAGTTGATTGAAGCCAAAGCTGTAATGTCAAGACCGTTAATTACAATACTCGCTGAGGCTACTATAGAAGAAGCATCACGGTCAATGCTTACAAACAATATAAAGAAACTTCCAGTTGTGAGGGATAACAGACTCGTTGGAATCCTCACCTCCTCCGACATTGTTAGAGGCACCAAACTGCTTACCGGTACCCTTAAAGATATTTGTTTGATTGGACGAAAGCCTACTCAAGAGTAAGAGTATTTCAAATAACTTCCACATATTCTATCCTGCATCAAGATTCTCTCTTTCTTATCATTACTATTTCACAAGCATTTATTTCTGGATAATCGGTTCTTCTATAGAGAAGCATAAGAATAAATAGGAGTGAATTATTGAATGAATGGACAGTTAAGGAGTAACTGTATATTCTGTAGAATTGCGGTAGGTGAAGCTCATGCTGAGAAGATCGATGAAACAAAGACTGTTATCGCATTCTTAGATATTAATCCTCGATCGAGGGGACATAGTCTTGTCATACCGAAAAAACATGTTCAAGTAATCGCTGATTTAGAGGATGAACTTCTTGTTGATGTTATGCTCATGGTGAAACGAGTCGTTAAAATACTGAAAAATACATTGAATTCTGAAGCCTTTACTATCGGGATAAACGATGGTGAGGAAGCCGGCCAAGAGATTCCCCATCTACACATAAATATCATACCTCGGTCTAAAAATGATGGTGGGAAACCTGTACAACATGTTATAGATAATCCTCCTCAAGAAGCAATATCTGATATAGCCCAAATGATAAGATGAAGTAATTAGCCCGCCTCATCTTCTACAGATTCACTGAACTCGTACTTCTACTCTCTGTGACAGTCATCGCATAAATATAATCCATCTTGCTCTCTAAGATCCATGGACCATTGATTGCAACTGTCGCACCTACCTGCTAGCACCGCTTCACTTGGAGTCTTATAGGCTCTTCCTATG
>CAZAXO010000165.1:0-5487 GCA_964489085.1 uncultured Candidatus Bathyarchaeia archaeon | reverse complement strand
ATTCCATTCAATGAAAGATTTAATGTATACGCCATTTTTAATATCTTCAATGAGTTCTTCATCTAAGTAATCTCAAGGTTTCATATAGGTATTAGCCATACGTATAATTGGTTCTCGATCATATCCCATAGATCGTGCAGATGCGTTACTTTTTATTCCAAAATGTGCTGCTGTTTGTTTATTATGAAGAAAATCATTTATTTTTCCATTTTTTATAAGAATTCTTGGACGAGCTTTTACTCCTTCATCATCATATATATAAGACCCAAAACCATTTTCTAATGTTGGATCATCAATTATAGTGACTACTTCACTACCAATTTGTTTTCCTAACATTTTAGCAGTGATATATGATTCTCCAGCTTGAACCGCTTCTCTACCTAAAATACGATCTGCTTCCTGAGGGTGACCACATGCTTCATGACATATTATTCCAGCAACTTCTGATCCAAGTATCACGTCCATTACACCAATGGGTGCTGGCTTCGCTTTTCTCACAATTTCGTTTAGAATACATACTTCATCAGATATCAGTGTAGGTAAATTCCATTTGTTAATACACTCCCATCCAGAAGTCTCGCCTTTATGTATCATTCTCTGGATACTTCGTGTATTACTTATGACAGTTAAAAAACCAGTAAAGCTAATTGATTTTGTATCTCCATATATTTTCGATTCATCAGTCGTAATAAGAAGTTTTGATTCTTCAGTTTCTTGCAAGCCGAAGATACGTTTTTTACATCCTAATGATGAGGCTGTTTTTTCTAAATCCTTAAGTAGTGATAATTTATCTTCTATAGGTATATTATCGGGATTGATTTTAACATTGGTTTTCCATCTTTCTTTATATGGGATTTCATTGCTCATTTGAATAGGTTTTTCTATTCTTCTTGAGGCAGATTTTGAAAGAGATATCGATGCGGATATAGCCTCTTTTATTCCTTCCTCAGAAAGAACATTGGTAGAAGCAAACCCTAATGATCCTTTATTAATAACTCTAATTCCTGCGCCTTTTTCAGATATTATGGTAGTTGGTTCAAATTCACCATTATTAATTGATAGAATACGAGAGCTTCGAGAAGTCAATCTTACTTCTCCATAATCTAGATAACTTGAAGATAGAAACTTATTCGCATATTCTCCTAAGTCTTCATTTAAAGAATTTGTATTATTCATTGTAACTCTTCTCTTTGTGTTTATCTATAAATCATTTTTATTAGCTCATTAAATTTATAATTTCATTTTCTTGATGTCTTTCTAATATTTACTTAAATTGAGAACAATTCAGCAATAATAGTATATATTTAAGATACATATTAGAATTAATTCAATATGAAAAAATATGATGTCAATGCAATATAATCTATTTATACTATTCATCTAAGAAATCATGTATACGAGGGAAAATCTTGTTAACTGATTTATTTAGAATAAGCATTTACTCTATAGGATTTATATTCTTCTCATCATCACTATTTTATTTTCTTATTGTATGGAATATGAAAAAACCAAGTGTTACCTATGATTTTTTTCCTCGTGTCAGCTTAATGGTTTATGCTTGGCAATCAGGAAATGTGATTGAAAGAAAAATAAAAAATTTTTTACAATTAGATTACCCAAAAGATCTAGTTGAAATAATAGTATTTGATAATCATTCATTCTATGAGACAAGAAGCATCTGTTTAAAATATCAAAAACAAGGACT
Source organism: uncultured Candidatus Bathyarchaeia archaeon (assembly GCA_964489085.1). Lineage (GTDB taxonomy): Archaea > Thermoproteota > Bathyarchaeia > 40CM-2-53-6 > DTGE01 > CAZAXO01. The sequence goes on along the minus strand of CAZAXO010000165.1, from coordinate 3,782 downwards.
TATCACTTATTTTAGACCAAAAAAAGCATTCGATAGGAAAGCTCCAGTACTCGATAGAGCCATTAAAAAAATAGCAAAAGGAGATATAATCGCTTTAACTGACCCTGATGGATTATGTGAGCAAGATTGGTTAAGGAAGATAGTGCAACCTTTTAAAGATTCGAAAGTTGGCGCTGTTGCCGGTGTAACTCATTGTGGAAATTATTATAAAAATCTCTTCACTAAACTTCGTGCAATAGAAGATGAATGGTGGTACCATATTTATACTCTTGGAAAAAATGGTAAAATCAAGATAAGCGATTTTCAACCAATTTGTGGAGCAAATTATGCATTAAGAAGAGAAGCTTGGGAGAGTGTTGGACAAAGTCACGGATCCAGTTTAGTAGAAGATTATGAGATGACTTTTAAACTGTATAATAAAGGATGGAAAATTGCTTCAATCGATGCACACGTCTGGCAAGAAGAAGTTGAAACGGTAAGTCAATACATCCGTCAACGACGACGATGGTATTCTCCTAGCATAAAATATATACTTCATGGAGTTAATAAACAAGATAAAATTTTAGGGGCAATTCCCATTTCTATGCAAAGTTCAGCATTTTTATCTCTATTATACTTTATATTCATATTAGTAAATCCAACTAAATTGCTCGGGACATTAAGTAATAAAGCATTATTTGCGTTCCCATTTTTATTTATCATTATAACACTTATCTATGGATTATGGAAAGTGAAAAAAACCAATTTAATACGATACTTACCTATTTTTCTACTATTTGATTGCGCTTTACAACTTGTTATCTTTCTCGAAACAAAAGTACGAATTAAAAAAGAGTATAAATGGGTTAAACTAGTAAAAGGAAAATACTACCATACAGGTGCACAGATTCGAATGGATTAATTACGATTATTCGAATGCAGATTCAGCAATTTCTTGTATACTTTCAATAGTATACAATATATCTTTCTTTTGGATTCCTCTATGAGTAACCATTCTAATACGATTTCCTAAACTTAATGCTCGAATATGGTAACTCTCCAACTTTACTATAAAGTTTTTAGGAGTGATATTCAAATCTTTAACTTCAAAATAGACGATATTAGTCTGAACATGTCTCAGATCAATTTTTATACCTTCTATCTTACTAAGACCTTCCGCTAATAGTTTTGCGTGAGTATGATCATCCTTTAATCGATCAATCATTTTCTCGAGAGAAATTATTCCCGGTGCCGCTATAATACCTGCTTGTCTCATACCACTTCCCAGCATCTTTCTCGTTTTTCGAGCTTTTTCTATGAATGTGTATTCACCAGTAATAAGTGAGCCAATGGGAGAACTTAATCCTTTAGAAAGGCAGAACATGATCGAATCAGAATATTGAGTCAATTGTTTCACATCGATTTTTAATGCAACGGCAGCATTAAAAATTCTAGCGCCATCAGTATGAACTGCAATATTTTCAGATTTAGCGATATCGTATATTGGTTGAATGTCATCTGGGGTCAATACTACTCCTCCTGCATTATTATGAGTATTTTCGATACAGATGAGTTTTGTCAGAGGACAATGAATATTTTTCATACGTATAGCTTTTTGTACATCAGAAGGATCCATAATTCCATAATTACCCTTAATAGTCTTAGCTTGAACACCAGCTATTGCCGCTAATCCTGCTACTTCCCAATTAAAGATATGAGATTCTGCTTCTAATATAACTTCATCTCCATGATTTGTATGAGTAATAATTGAGGTTAAATTTCCTTGTGTTCCACTTGTTACGAGTAATGCCGCTTCTTTTCCCATCTTATCTGCAGCCATTTCCTCTAGTTTAATTACTGTTGGATCATCACGAAAAACATCATCACCTAGTTTAGCACGTTTTATTGAATCTAGCATCTCTTCTGTAGGCATAGCAAGTGTATCACTTCTTAAATCGATTATTCTCATTATATCACTACCAATAAGCAAATATATTCTATCAATCGATGATGTTCACCATTTATAAAATATCTATATCATATACTGTTAACAATGTAGAATTGAAATACTTGAACATAAAATATTTTAATGTAAGAAGAAAGAGAATAAAAAAAGCTATTAAATAATGAAAATAAAAAAGCTATTAAATAATGAAAATAATTTGCATATTTGTTTTAATTCAAAGGTAGGTATTTGTTTCCTACATTAGTTTAAGGGTGATATTAATGAACACGCTTTACATGGTACCTCGAATGTACACACATGAAGAAATACAATTTATCACATCCGATATTCCTTCTGATTATACAAATAAATCGCAGGAGTTTTGGTGTTATATTGAATCGAAACTTATTCCTTTCCAGAAAAAAATCAAACATATCTATCGTGATATACTTTCTAAAAGTGGAAAAGATGCTCTTAAGTATCTTCAAGAGATTGATCCTAAAGGCTACATAATTATTGAAAAATTGGTCAACGCAGGTGCAATATTAGAGAAAACAGAAGATCAGACTTTACTAAGCGAAGCAGAATCTTGGCTCAACTTGATGAGAAGAGGTCGTTTATCAGGCTCTATTATGGAACTCTTTCAAAGTAACCTCTCAGAAAGAAACAAATTTATTGTAAAAGTAATTAATGATACTTTAGAGTCAGGTGAGAGCGGAGTATTATTTATAGAGGCAACTCGGAGAATACAAGATCTTTTATTTTCAGATTGTAAAGTTATAAAAGTGTGCCCCTTTGAGCCTATCGATTATGTCAACTCATACCTAAAAAAGAAAGAAATAGGAAATGAAGATAAAGGATAAATTACTTAAACCACATATTTTCGTTAAGCTAGTTTTAAATACGAAATCGAACATTTATGACATAACAACGTTATATTTAAATATGTAAAACTACTAGTTATGATAATATCAAACAATAATTAGTAAACAATTAGTATATATTTTAAGGAGGTGAATTGAATGGCAGAGAAAGAAAAAATTGCTATCTCCCCTAATATTTGTTCATCTCATGATACGGAAAGATATGTTATCGAAATTGAACTTCCAGGAGTCTCAAAAAAAGATGTAAATGCAACTATTACTTCAACTGGCTTTTGTGTTACAGCACCAAGAGAGGATTATGAGTATTCAAGCTGCTATACCTTCGCTCATCCAGTAGACCCAGATAAGTCAAAAGCAAAATTCCAGAGTGGCCTATTGACTCTTACTTTACCTTTCAAAGAAGAAGTTAAAGGAAAAAAGTTAGAAATAACTTAACAGATTATTAATGCAAAACACTGTTTGATACTACTAACTTGTAAGTCTGAAATAAATCCTACGGTTATTTTTCCCTTTATTCTCTGCTTTTATCATCTCTATCGTACCTACTTCTTTCAAGTTTTGAACGTGGGTTCCTCCGTCAGCCTGCTTATCAAATCCCTCTACTTCTACTATCCTCAATGTCGGAATATTAGGAGGAAACGCCTTAGCCATCTTTACGACTCCAGGTATCTTCATAGCTTTTTCCCTTGGTAACTCATACCAACATACAGAGATTTCCTGTTTAAAAAGTTCATTAGCTTCATTAATGAATCCTTTAAAGATTTCACGATCGAAGTCTTCTAAGCTAAAGTCGAATCGAACTTTATCAACTTCAAGCTGATTACCAGTAACCAAAGCACCAGTATTATTTACTAATATAGCTGATAAAGTATGAGCTGCGGTATGACTGCGCATTAACTTATACCTGCGCTTCCAATCAAGCTTGCAATCTACTTTATCTCCTATTTTCAAACCTGGTCTGTCAACCTCATGCG
>CAZAXO010000164.1:0-5550 GCA_964489085.1 uncultured Candidatus Bathyarchaeia archaeon | reverse complement strand
CTTCAATAGTTGTGATACCACCAGATATATTACCGGGCGTAGGTTGACTGCCTCGCATATCAACGCCTAACACTTTAATCCTGTCTTCCATATTCTTCACCATCGACAGAAAATCATCTCTAACTTTCCTGTTTTTCGCTCTTTCAGCGAAAATATGCTCAGCACCAATGAACTCTGTGGTCTCACCCATTATTACTGTTCCTCCTCTTTCAATCAATTGATTAACTACTTTTCCCACTGCTGGATTTGATACGATGCCTGAGGTCGTATCGGAACCTCCACATTTTAAGCCAATAGTCAGCTCCTTTAAATCAGCGGACGTTTTTGTAATCTTCAGCGAGTCCTGTACCATCCGATTCGCTATCCTTATGCCTTTCTTAACTGATTTAGAATATCCCCCGATATCATTGATCTTAATTACTTCAATAGGTTTTCCGCTTCCAGCTATAACATCCGCAATTTTATCAGCATTAACTGTTTCACATCCTAAACTTACAATGAGTACAGCAGCTGTATTTGGGTTTCTCCCAAAACCGATTAAGGTTCTCTCAATAACCTCTATATCTTGTTGGAGCTGGCAGCATCCCTGGTGATGAAGAAACGAAGCAGTTCCATTCACCTTCCCGGAAATCGCATTAACTACTTCATTTGCGCAGCCCACTGAAGGAATTACAGAAACATAATTTCTCACGCCGAACGTTCCGTTAGGTCTTTCAAACCCATGAAACCGCATCATATCCAAATCATCTTAACTGAGTAGAAGGTCATCTTCCTCTTTGACTTATGACATTATGAGTGTGAACGTGTTCACCTGGTTGTATGTTCTTGGTTGCAACTCCTATAGCTTCTCCATACTTAATTACACGTTCCCCCTGAGGTATTATCTGTAATGCAAATTTATGACCAAAGGGTATGACTTGATTGGTTCTAACAGTTATTATCTTTCCTTGAAACTCAATATTTGCTTTCGAGTTTAAAGATAAATCTCTTATTGCGGTTGCAACATTATCCCTTTTATGTATAGTAATTGCATCTCTAACCATTTTGATAACGCCTTTTTCAGCTGTGAAAAGATCGGAAATTACCTTTTAATCATAAAATAATTAGTCCTATCCTTTCTTTCACTATAAAATACCGTTATGTTTTAGAAACCTAGCAAAAATTATTTTGGAAGTATGATGCATTTAAGGGTCTTCCATTCTTTATGTGCTTTCAGTCCCTCCTCTAATTTTTCAAGCTTATATTTATGAGTCACGATGTCTTTAAGAGGATACTCTTTGTTTCGCCACCATTTATAGAGTAGTTGCAGATCTTTTTCATATTGATGAGGACCGAAGCCGTAGGCGCTGATTAGCGTCATGTCTTTATAGCATATTCTGAAGGGGTTAACCATGGTTGATCCCGCGTCTGTGAAGTGTCCTAATTCAACGAATGTTCCTCCGCGACGCATCATCTCTAGACCTTCTGGAAACGCTGTTGGTACTCCTGCAGCTTCAACAACGATATCCGCACCACGACCATCAGTAAGCTTGACGACTTCTTTAATCCTATCTTCAGATCGTGTTATTTGATCTATATTAATCACATGATCGACGCCACATTTTTGAGCGATCTTCAACCGAAAGTCAGGACTCCCAATCATTATGATTCTGCTTGCGCCATACTCTCGTAGCTTTAAAGCTGCCATGATGCCAACAGGACCTGCACCCTGTACAACTGCGCTGTCTCCCCACATGAATCCTTCTCTTGCGTGGGGAAGGCGATTAATTGCACGGTCAATACCACAGGTAGATGATAAAGTATCAACGAGAACGGCTACTTCATCCGGTATATCGTTGGGGATTTTGTAGAGCCATAATTCTGAGCGAATATAGATATACTCGGCGAATCCTCCGAATAAGTGAGGGGGATTCTTGCATGAAATGTCTTCTCCATATGCTACACAATGTTCGCATAACATTTCGTGGATGACTGGTATAAGCCATCTACAAGACCAGCATTTTCCACAAGGTATTGAGGCGGGAAAACAGAATCTATCACCTTTCTCCAGATATTCTCCGTGAACTTCACTTTCTTTTGCAACTTGCTCTCCTATCTCAGCTACTTCTGCTACCACTTCGTGACCTTGAATAATAGGATATGGAATGTGCTTCATGTGACCAGACCAAATATGGTGATCAGTCCCACAGATCCCTGCCATCCTCATCTTCGCAATCATCGCAGTACTCGGAATATTCTCAGGATAAGGGAACTTCTCCAGTTTAATATTACCAGGACTATACGACACCATAGCACGTACTATTTTTGGCATATTTTCACATCTATATACTTGATCGTTTAAGATTATTTAAGACTTCATACTCTGGTTTTCACATTAGCTAGCTTAGTCTTATATACTCTAAGCATGATAAATGTAAATATAATATGTTAGGTGAATTTTGAAATGTCTGAAAAAGAAGTTTCTAGAAGAGGGTATGTCAAATATGCGGGAGCAGGCATAGTCGTCGTTGCAGTTGCTGGTGCAGGAGCATACTATGTTACTAGACCAACACCTTCTACAACACCTTCTACAACAACAAAAACAGCTACTGAACCGAAACCTACTACACTGCAAACAACGCCCGCAACACCATCAAAGAAAATCACTATTACTACCGCCGCGTACCCATCACCTGCTAGCGAAGCGATGATTGAGCTTTCAAAGGAATATATGGATAATAACCCGAATGTAGCAATAAATGTAGAGATCCTGCCCTGGGACGAACTTCGCGAAAAAACGATGCTGGAATTTGCAAGTCATACCGGTCACTACGACATTATCATGTACGACATGTACTTGCTGCCTGAATACGCTGAAGGCGGTTTTCTGGTACCACTTGAAGATTACACTTCAATCGTTGATCCTGATCTCGACGATTTTCTCTCTCCTCTCCTTGACTTCTGCTACTATAAAGACACCTTGTACGCCTACCCTTACTATTCCTACTGCAACATGTTAGGATACAGAAAAGACCTCTTTGAGCAAAATGGTATTACCAGCATTCCACAGACATGGGATGAATTCATTGACACAGCGAAGATATTAACACAGGACACCGATAACGACGGAAAGATCGACCTCTATGGTACGAGTATGTTCGCGAAGAGAGGCGCCTGGATCGTCTATGATTGGGCGATGTTCCTGTGGTCTCACGGTGGACTGTACATCGATGATAAAATGCAAGCAACATTCAACCGCCAAGAAGGGATCGACGCACTGCAATTATACGTAGATATACTACAGAAACATAAGATAGCACCTGAAGGCTCTGTTAACTGGGATGAGGATCCGTACACACGATCCTTAGCAGAAGGTCTCTGTGCAATGGGCTACGGAGTTGTTGTCGAGGCAATTCCATGGCTGGAAGATCCCGAGAAATCAAATGTAGTTGGACAGTTTGAATATGGTGTTGTCCCAGGATTGGAGACCGGAGGAAGCATCAAACGTCACCCCGCCGTCGGTGAATTTCTCTTGTCGCTCAACACAGATTCAAAGAATTTAGAAGAAGCCTATAAATGGATGGCGTGGGTTTCCAGTAAGGAGAAACATGAGGATTACATACGATTCGGTGGAATCCCCGTTAGAAAAGCTGTTCTCCAGACAGATATTGTAAATGAGCCAAAGTATAGATGGCTAAAACCTTACATAGAATCAATGCCGCACGGTAAATCCTATGGAATGGGCGGCTCACCGAGAGCACCGTTTCCTGAATGGGGAGAAATCCAAGAACCCGTAGGATTAGCGTTGTCACAAGCCCTCGTGAAGGAACGCAAAGTGAAAGAAGCTCTTGACTGGGCAGCTGGAGAAGCGACGAAGGTACTGAAAAAGGCTGGCTACGACAAACAATATGGATGGAGTTAACTTAAACTAGAAAATGATATAATAGATATTTTGGGGCAAAGAGTGTACTCCTATAGATACTAATTAACTATTAATATACCAGGTAGTAACGGTGAATCGCTCAACGAGTCCCAGAATAGCCTATTACCTCTTTTTACCTGCTCTCATCGTCCTTTTCGCTGTAGCTATCTACCCTACTTTCCACTCGTTGTACCTCAGTCTCTCTGAGTGGAGTTTACGAACCGCAGATACTCCACCTTATTTTGTGGGGTTAAGTAATTATATTGAAATATTTCGGAATGAACAATTCTATACAGTTCTTCGAAATACCTTAATGTTCTCTATTACTGCTGTCTTTATCGAGACTATCCTTGGCATTGGAATCGCTCTTCTCTTAAATAAGGATCTAACCGGCATTCCAGCTATACGGACTATTATCCTAGTTCCCATGGTTATGACGCCTGTGGCAGTTGCATTCATATGGAAGATGCTCTTAGATACTGAATTTGGTGTGATCAACTATGTATTAGAAAATGTAACTGGTGTTACTGTTGGTTGGCTTACAAATCCTAGCATTGCCTTAGGATCGGTGATGCTGGTTGATATTTGGCAGTGGACGCCATTCCTAGTTCTGGTGATCTTATCCGGGTTAAAGGCTCTTCCACGAGAGCCCTTTGAAGCTGCAGAGATAGATGGGGCAAGTCGCTTCAAATCGTTTCGACATGTTACTTTACCTTTATTGAAGCCGATACTGTTGGTTGCGATTCTTCTCAGATTAATGGATTGCCTGAAAATATTTGATCAAATCTACGTGTTAACCTATGGTGGTCCCGGTAGCTCAACAGAGACGATGAGCCTCTACGCGTATAAGATCGCATTCAAATATTTTCGTACGGGAAGCGCCGCCTCAGTTTCCTATATCCTCCTCATAATGATCATCATGTTAGCGTACCCTCTCATCAGAACCATATCGAAAAGACGTGAGTATGAGTGAAAATATTCAAAAAGACTCAACTAAATAAAAAGGCGGAACACGCCTTCACGTATACAGTGTTGCTCATATATTTATTTATCATCCTATTTCCTATCATATGGGCTTTCCTAACCTCAATGAAAATTCCACGGGATATCTTCACGATTCCACCAAAAATATTCTTTGACCCCACTTTAGATAACTATAAATTTGTTATCTTTGAAACAGAATTTTTCCTTCCCCTCATCAACAGTTTAACGGTAGGATTTGCATCAACAATAGTCAGCTTAATTGTTGGAATTCCAGCTGCGTATAGCTTAGCTCGATTCAAATTTAAGGGAAGTGAAAGTCTCTCAGTAGATATACTGAGTATAAGAATGATGCCACCGATCGTCCCTATCATTTCTCTATTCTTCATATGGAACTGGCTTGGACTCATTGACACCGTCCTATCACTAATCATCACCTATACTATCTTTAATCTTCCAATTGTTGTGTGGATGATGCGAGGATTCTTCAAGGATATACCAACAGCGGTTGAAGAAGCCGCTATGCTTGATGGATGCTCACAAATTGGGGCGTTTCTTAAGATTGTTCTTCCATTGGCGAGGTCCGGTATCGTAGCCACCTCTATTATCTGTTTTATATTTTCATGTAAGGAATTCGACAAGGAAAAAGCTGAGCAACTGACTAGGGA
>CAZAXO010000163.1:0-5634 GCA_964489085.1 uncultured Candidatus Bathyarchaeia archaeon | reverse complement strand
TTCCTTTGTAAAAGGATATCTATAGCTGGACCTACCAATACTCTAAATGCTAAAATTGTAGCAACTGGATTACCGGGCAACATAAACACAAATCGATCATTTAATTTGCCTAATCCTGTTGGCATTCCAGGTCTCATGGCAACTCCATGGAAGAGTAGCTCTCCACCTAATTTTTCTAATGCTTCAGGGAGAAGATCATGTAAACCAACAGAACTACCACCTGATATTATCATTATATTAGCTGAATCTAATCCTTTAAGAATTAGTGATTGCAAAGATTCGATATTATCTTTGCTTATCCCTAAATTGAGAGCCTGTGCTCCTACTTCTTGTATTAGGGTGGAGAGTATTACCCTATTTACATCAATAATTTTGAATGATGTCTTCTTTCTGGTAGTTTCTATTAACTCATTCCCAGTAGATGCTACTGCAACTTTAGGTTTTTGATACACTTTTACATGATTAAAACCCATAATTTTAAGTATACCTAGATCGTAAGGAGTAAGTTGCATTCCTTTTTTTAGAATTATTTCACCTATTCTAATGTCTTCTCCTTTTTTTGTAACATTTTGAGAAGGATAGACCGATGAATACACTTCTACGATATCTCTTTTACATAAGGTGTGTTCAAGCATTACAACAGCATTTGCTCCTTCAGTTATAGGAGACCCTGTTACTACTTCTACAGTCTCTCCCTGTTCCACTTTTGCTTTTCCTAATCCAATTATATCCATAGAGCCCACTATATTAAAAGCAATAGGATTAGATGATGATGCTCCAAAGGTGTCTTCAGCTTTAACCGCGTAGCCGTCCATTGCTGCTCTATCGAATCCTGGTACATCAATGGGAGCGATTATATCCTCATAGAGTACTCTACCATAAGCTTCATTCAGAGAAACAAGTTCATCATCCAATGTTATTTTTGAGAAGTATCTCTCAATAATTGTTAATGATTCCTTAATAGATATTAAATGTTTGAATCCTTTACCTCTGGATTCCAATAATTATCCACCGACACAAGAATTTTGTAAAGAAGTTTATGAATAACATTGTTTATTATTTTTTCTTCTTTTTGAGGGTAGGCTGCTGATTCCTAGATTGAATTATGTTATGTGACAATTGGAGTAAATAATGACTTTTTTTCCTCTTTTTTTTAAGAAAAATGAATCCCGTCTTCTCCCACCATATTCGTGGATGCGCTGCCTCTACTTTTGGCTCTGGATTCAATCCAAGTTTTTGTGCTGCTTCTATTAATTCTGAAAGTTTTGGAGAACTAACGGCGTTTTTCTTAGAAATTCTTCTCCCTTCCTTTCTTGATCTTGAAGAATCTATATATACGGGCCAGATAACTACCTTATCGGTATGCCTCACTTCTGCTGGCCATCCTAACTTATCCTGATGAGTTATGTGCTTTCTACTAGGACAGCATTTATGATTCCATCTTGTCCTGGACGAGAGGTTACTTTAGCTTTACCAATTGAGGTTGAAATAATTGCTCCTTTTGTGATGATACTTCGCTTTTGATAATCTCTATTTGCTGGATTTGAAACGACATCTTTAATGATTACTTTTTTAGTCTGTTTGGAATGTGGATTTAAAACATTAGCTTCATTAGCTACTAATAAAGCTAATTTCACGCTCTCCCCTCTCCCTCTTCTACTTTTCAGATTTCTTTCACCAATACGTGTTTCAGCTGCTGGATTACCCCGTTCATATGCTTTTTTTCCTCGATAGATTCTTCGCTTACCTCCAGTTTTCTTACGCTTATGAAGATTCCAATGCCATTGAGTCATTCTGCCATTTCTCCATTAAATGAGATATCCTGATATGGTAACTTTTGTTCCTGATATAAACCTTGCGTACTTTTCTTTAAGCTATAGTTACTATTGGTAGTATCAAAGAATCGTTTAAGTTGTTGTTTCATCGTTGAGATATTATGGCTTAAATTAAAATAATCAGCGAAAGTATCGGTTGTTCTCAGTACTTTTGTATTTCCAAGTTTTTCGTCATTTATCAATCCCATTTCACAAAGTTTTTTTATATGTTGATATGCTAGCTTCCCTCTTACTTTTGATACATATGCTTGTGTTATAGGTTGTTTATAGGCAATGAAAGCTAGTGTACGTAGAGGTCCCTTCGAAAGAAATCTTCTTTTCACAAGTCGTTTAACTTTAGGTACATATTCAGATCGAAGCTGCATAATATATCTTCCATCTCTTAACTCGATTATCTGTAATGCACTTCCGGTAGTTTCATATCTTTTTATAAGTAATTTAAGTAGCTTTTTCGTCTCGTTCTTTGATCGTATACTAGCTAAAGAAGCGATAAGTTCTAATTGAAGAGGTCTCCCAGCCGCATATAGTCCCGCTTCTATTACCGCTAATTTCTCGTGATCTTCTTTTCTATTCTTTATCAAGTTAAGAATCTCCTTTTAGTAGAGGCTGTACCATCAAATCTTGTTCTATTTGGTTAATGAATACAAGATTTTTATGTGCTAGAAAGATAACAAGAATAAAGATACGTACTTTCTCAATATGGGACATATCTATTGTATACTCAGAAAAAGAAATTGGTTCTTTTGTATTTTGATTTGTTTTAATTAAATCAAAGTATAATTTATCCATTTGTTCTTCAATCTGGATAAAAAAATCGTCTGGTTGATGTGCAGGCATCTCTATACTATCGAAAATAGTATGTTGTTTGTTAACCATTTTTTGTTCGTTTTCCAATGAGGATATCAATGAATCAATAACCTCTGATAAAGAGGTTAATGTATATTCAAACCGGAAAGGTGCAGGTAAAGGAGGTGGTACAAAATCAACAACTTTCTTCTCGGATAATTTAGGAGGTTCCTCTAATTTAAGAACTAACTCTGATTTCATTCTATGAATAGTTGAAGAAGATAGGAGGGCTGTACCTGAAGCTGAGAAATCAACATAGCCTTTCTGTTTGATCTCTGTAAGAAATGATAAGAGTATCGACGCTAGGTTTACATCCCAAGGTCTAACTTTGTGAAGTCGAAGCAGATCAAAGAGGATTACGTAGGGTGGATTCAACCAAAAGGGTTTTTCTATACTCAAGCAAGAACTTCTCCTTTTGGTAATTCTACTATTTGTGATGTGCCATCGCCTATGTAAACTCCATATACTTTATCTGCCTTTGCTACTGTAGAATCCTTAAGTGAAATGATAATAAACTGTGATCCCTTGGATCGTTCTTTTAGAAGATCTGATAATCGTTGGGTGTTCCAAACATCTAAATGTGCGTCTATTTCATCGAACATATAGAAAGGCATTGGACTAATCTCCTGTAAGGCTAATATAAAACATACTGTTGCCACAGATTTTTCCCCTCCACTTGCACCTCCTATTGAGAATTTTGCTTTGCCTGGAAATGCTAAAAGAATCTCCAATCCTCCTTTAAAGGGATCTTCCTGATTTTCTAGGATGAGATTTCCTGAACCTCCACCAGAAATATTAGTGAAAATTCTTTTAAATGAGGTATCAATTCTTTTGAAGGCATTCATAAAAGTATCTCGTTTCTTTTCATCTAATTGCTCCATAAAATGGATGATCGCTCCTCGTTCCTTTTCTAATTCATTTATTTTAATAGATAATCCTTGATAATTAGATGTATAATCTGCATATTGTTCTAATGCTAGTTGATTTACTGCACCTAAGGTATTCAATTCCTCCTCTAAAACTATCTTGAATTGTTCAATATTTTTCTCGTTATATCCTTCAAAGAGAAGTGGTTTATCATAACCATAACTTTGGAGATCTCTCATTAATACCGCATTTTCAACTTCAATGTTTTTTATAGATGTTGATAGTGTTGCATGTTTTGAGGAAACTCTTTCGGTCTCTTCATATAAGTTGTTTATCTGGTCTATCTTAATTTTTAACTTGGCTTCTATATCTTTAAGAGATTCTCTTAATGAAGTCATTGTTAAGCCTAATTTTTCTTTTTTAATCATTAAATCTTCTAATTTTTTAGATCGAAGTTGTAAATCTATGGATATTTTGTTGACTTGAGATTTCTGCTCTGATATTCTTTTTTCTATTTCAACTTTTTGTTCTGATACTCTCTGTTTATTTTTTTTAAGTACATCTTCTGAGGATTTCAGACCTGATATGTATGCTTCAATCTGAGCAATATCTTTCCTTTTTTTATCTAAGAGAATTTCAAGATACGATGCTTTTTTTTCAGATTTTTTTATAGATGAGGTTTGAATCTTATTCATTAATGTATGTTTGCTTTTCTTTAACAACTCTACGTTGTCATTTAGCTTTTTAATATTAATGGTTAAGTCTCGAATTCTCTTCTCAGATTCCTTTATTGTTGTTTTGATTATTTGTATCTGTTTTTCTGTTTTGTTTATTTCATTGATTGTACTTAGATTTTCATCTTCAAATGTTTTAAGCTCTCGTTCTTGTATTGAAAGTTCATTATTAATTTTTGATACCTTAAGTTGTAATTGTTCAATTTCAGCTATTATCTCCTTCAGATCATTTTTACCTTTTTCTAAATTTGATTCAAGTTTTTCGTATAATTTTTTCAAATTAAGAATATCAGGATCCCATTCTGAAGTTGACCTGTAATCGCCTATTTGTATTCTTCCATCGGGTTCAAATAAGTCGCCGTTATGCGAAACTACTCGTATTCCCTGTAAAGATAGAAGAAATGCTTCACTTCGACTCTCTGTTATTGCTGTATCTCCTAAGATGTATGTTACTGCAGGTTGTATTTTAGGTGTTGTTTCAATTAGATCTGATGCTTTGGTAGCTTTTGATTCTTTTGGAATAATTAATGATTTTATATACGAGATATTTGATAATGGAATAACTTTTAAAGTGCCTAATTCCTTTTTTTGCGCAAATTTAAAACAAGTTAATGCAGTGCTTAAATCTTCAACAATTAATGCATCAAACCATCCATCTGCAGCAGTCTCTAAAGCTAGTCTATATTTTTCTGGAATGGAAATAAGATGTCGAAGTTTACCAATCACTTTCTTGATTAATCCTTTATTAATTGCTTTTAATATCTCATCAATATCTTTTTCCTGTATCTTTGGGAGATTCTCAGCTTTTGATAGTACATGTTTAGCTTTTGTTGAGATAGTATAAGCTTTTTCAAGATAGTACTCTCTTCTTTCTTTAAGAAGAGTTAGTTCTGAAATGCTTTGATTTATTTTTTCTACTATAGATCTTTTATAATTAATAGTTTTCTTTACTTTCAATAACCTTGATGATACTTCATTTAATTTTGAAGATAGGTCTTCTTTTCGAATATTAAGGTTATTTAATTCTTCATTATGGATATCCCGTTTATATGATTCTGTTTTTAAAATTGAATCACTTTCATTAACAGTTTTTGAAAGAGTGTCTATTTCTTTATTTACAACATCCATCTGTTTGTAGGAGTCTGAATAACGTTCCCTCCAGTTTGATATCTCTGATGATATGGAAGTACGTTCATTCTCAATCTTGTATATTTCATTGTTAATCTTAGTGGATGCTTTCTCAGATTTCTTAACATCTTCTTGTGTTTGAGTTATTCTCTTGTCTGAAGTAGATATGATCGTGTCAAAGGAAGTGAGTTGTTTGTGTAAATAATCTATTGTACGTTTAGCTC
>CAZAXO010000162.1:0-5642 GCA_964489085.1 uncultured Candidatus Bathyarchaeia archaeon | reverse complement strand
ACACCATAGTTTTGAACAGTAATACTTTATTAGGAAAAAGTATTACGTAATTAATGGAATATTGGATAATTGGTGTTGAAATAAGGTGGATGAGGAGAGTCTGCTTAGAAGAGATATTGAACTGTTAATTGAAGAGGGAAATCTCAGTGGACTCCTTAAGAAAGCAGGTATGTTGCACGGTCATCTTTGTAGTTATTTAGCTTATGGTGTGATGGCTGGCTATCTTGCAGTGCATAATTTAAATATTGAGTGCACTGGCATGGAGGAGACAATAGCCATTGTTGAGACAAATAATTGTTTTTGTGACGGCATTCAAATGGTAACAGGTTGTTCCTTTGGTAACAATTCTCTTATGTATAGAGATGTCGGCAAAACTGCTGTAACTGTTGCGAAAAGAAATGGCGAAGCAATAAGATTAGTATTAGATCCAGATTATGAGGAATCCCGTAATGAGGCTTACCCTGAGGCGACTGAACTATGGAATAAAATAATCGTTAGGAGAGAAGATGCTACATTAGAGGAACATGAAAAAATGATGAGGCTTTTCGCTGACATGTCTGTCAATGAATTGAAGCAGCCGATTAAGAAAATGTTCAGAATTAAACGCATGAAAATAACGGTACCTGAGTATGCTCCTATTTTTTCATCGGTTAGATGTTCGATCTGTGGGGAAAAAGTGATGGAAAACAGAGCGAGAGTTAAGGAAGGACAGTCGGTCTGTATTGATTGCGTCCAAGGAGAATACCTCATCTTAGATGGAAAAGGAATACGGATGGAATTTCCTTAAGATAATTTGGAGACTTAGTGTGGTATGAAATGAGTGAATTATTCACTTCTAAGAACGTTGTTGTGATGGCTATCTTTGGAGTTTTATCTTCATTAGTGACTTTAACGACTGCGTTTATTCCTGCGCCTCTGCCAGGTCTTTATGCTGTAATAGCCGTCCCTGTTGGAACTATTTTCTTATTTATAGCAAGGGAAATTGTCGGTAAAAATGGTGCTGCTACTATTACACAACTCGTCAGTGGTATATTATCTACCTTCCTTCCAGGTGGTCCACCTGTATTATTTATTATCATTCCAACTTGGGTTACAGGAGGAATAGTGGTTGATCTTCTCTATTATTTTACGCGTAATATCCATAGATCCAGGGCGTTCTATGGAGTTACAGGTCTAATCTATAATATACCTGGAAACTTTATTTTGTATTGGACTTTCATAACATTCTTGGGATGGGCATGGTCACTACTTTTTTTCCTTTACGGATTTATTTTCATTCATGCCATTCTTGGAGGTATAGCAGGCATATTCTTCAAAGATATTATGAGGCGAATTGAGCCGGTGATTCGATAAAGTTGATCCCATTTAAGTGACTTAAATAAATTGATTTAAATTGCGTCTTTAAACTTTATGTGAGCATTCTTATGTAGAGGATGAGGTCCAAGTCCATGAATCCTCAGGGTTTCAATGAAAAGGGGTATTTTTAGTATTTGTTATCGCTTAATTACTAATCACTACTAGATGAGCATCCGCATTTAGATATTCAATTTCCATAAATACTTGATGATTCCGTATTGACTTCATCAAAAATAAAATATCAACTACTAGATGATGAAATAAGTATATTCGACAATATGGAAGAATCTCCCCCGGTCTATTATCTAACTAGCAACAGTACCATTACTCTATTATAGATGACATAAAATTGCTAGTTGTCTAACCATTCTCTGTTTTTTATATCGATTTAAGGATAGCCAGCTAATTCAGACTAAATTAAGTAAAGTGTTATTTCGTTGTTGCATTATTAAAATATGCTTTCAACCAGTTGTTTTTCGTCTGCAGGTTTTTGTGTCCATGAAACGGATCTGTCAGATAGGCGGTGTCGAGTCAATTCTTTTAGTTGAATCTTTGTTAATGACTTAATGGATGCAAGTATTGGTCCATCCTCATATGATACTATTGATACAGCTATTCCGCGTTCTCCTGCACGTCCTGTTCTACCTATTCTATGGAAGTATGTATTAGGATCTTGTGGCATATCATAATTGATGATGCATTCTATGTCTGCAATGTCGATACCACGTGACGCTAAATCAGTTGCGACTATAATGTTTCTCGTAGTGTTTCTAAAAAGTCTGAGGACTGCATCTCGCTTGGGTTGAGACAATCCTCCATGTAATGCTTGTGTAATGATTACTCTGTTCAATTTTTCTACCAGCCATTCAGTCCGCCAACGAGTCGCAGCGAATATTAGGATCTTCCGCCATTGATACTGTTTAATTAACTCGATTAATGTTGAGAGCTTGTATCTTCGTTCAACTAAACAATATTGTTGCTCTATTTCTTCAACAGAAATTTCATCTTTATCAACGAGTATCTTTACCGGGTTGTTCATAGATGCTTTGGCGAGTCGAATCGCATCTTGAGGCATAGTTGCTGAAAACATACAAGTCTGCCTATTTTTAGGTAAATGATCAATAATGAGCCTTAAATCATCAATGAACCCCATATCAAGCATCCTATCAGCTTCATCTATCACCAATGTCCTTATTTCATCAAGATGTAAAGTACCTCGAGAGAGATGATCTAAAAGCCTACCTGGGGTTCCTATAATCACATGTGTTCTTGGGATCTTTGCAATTTGTCTCTCTATAGGTTCACCGCCAAAAATCGCTGTGAAATTGTAAGAAGTATACCTTGCAAGATCTTTAAAATGATTTTCGACTTGTTGGGCGAGTTCTCTTGTAGGAACGATGACTAAAGCTTGAACTATATGTTGTTTACGAAGTTTTTCTATAATCGGGATAACATAGGTGGCGGTCTTTCCTGTTCCTGTTTTCGCCTGTCCTATCACATCATGTCCTTTAAGAAGAGGATTTATAGCTTCTTCTTGGATAGGAAATAATTCGTTGAACTTTAATTCTTTCAAACGTGTCTTAACATTTGAGGTAAGAGCTAATTCCTGAAAATTACTCATGATATTTGTACTCCTTATTACATTTTTAAGCCTATATTAGCTTATTTTTTTATGATTTAAATTACAAGATTCAGATTTACTGCAGAACTTTGAAATCAGATATCTCATGTTTTGAAGAAAGCCAGACGCCACTAATCCGTAGGATCCGCGACTTCTCTGATCGTTCTCTCCTTTGGGGTATTAGACCACCTTAATAAGGTTATTGTAAGTCTATAACAGCACTATATCATTAGAGTAACCCCTTTTTCTAAACTGTTTAACCACAAGAGAAAATCGTATATAAACTAAATCGTAAGATATATTTAAGATGTGAAAAAGGAACGTATGAATAAGTATGTAACCTTTAAAAGCGTCGATTGAGTTGTAATGAATGTTGGCTTTGTAGGGAAAATTGTGTTTGTCCTAGCAATTAGTCGTCTAAACCTTTTTTCTGCAGCTAGCAAGAAATAGTGAATGAAGGTGAACAATAGTTATGGGAAGAAGAAGTTTTAAGCATATGCGTAGACGTGGAGGAGGAAGTTCTGACTCATCCAGGAAATCATTAGAATGTTCTATTTGTCATGTACGTTTTCCCCTCAATGAGTATAAAGTTCATATAAGCAAGTGTCGAGAACAATCTTCAAACGATAAGTCAAAGTCAGAAAATGAAGATGCTGTCGAAAATAGTTAGTTAAATTATAGAGAGACTATCTCGTTCCTTTTTATTTTAATAATTCGAAATGAAAAAAGCTATTTGAATCTATTGTATCGATATTAGCTATGCACATGAATTTACTAGAAGTTGTGAAATTTTTAAAAATTAAGAATCGAGATATCTTTCCAGTACCTAATCTATATTCAATAATACGTTTAGGAAAAATTCCTATTAATGAAACTGGGGACCGTTATTGGTTTCCAATTTGGAGAATTTCACAAAGATATAATGAAGGTCAAGTTATAACCATATTATCATCAATAAAGAAGAAATTCAACCACTTTGCAATCGCATTCGAAAATGATGATAATTACCTAATATTATCTGATAAAATACTGGATACTAACTTAGCTGATAAGATTCTTATGGAAATTACTTAAAGAGACGATGTTTACCTTTTTTATGTAATAGTAATAATTTGTTATGATCGATTTCTATTTTACTATTTCAACTAAGTAAAATCAAGCCTTGTCTGCTATGGTAACTATAAATCGAATTTTATCTAATTATCATGTATCATTATGTATTACAATATAAATGAATGAGTTTCTATTGATGAAAAATGATTCACTCATATACTTAGTACATAACATTTTTTTATAAGAAAGTTAGGTAACTAGTTAGCTCTTTAATTTTTAAAATTTATTTAATTTTTTGAAAAAGAGCTGATTATTGGCTTAAGTACCTTAATAAAATCTTTCCTTTTCATTTGAATAGAAATAGTATGCAAGCCAGCAAAGTTCACAATCTCACTAGTCAAGACAGATTTATCTAAATAGATAGTTAATCCAAATAAATTTCCAAAAGAAGGAACAGATCCTACTTTACATTCTGTAACATCTAACACTTCTTGAGGAGAAGCTAACTGTAATTTTTTTGTTTCCACAATCTTAGCAAGTTTTAAGTCTAATCTTCGATCAGCAGCTACTAATCCCATAATAAAAGCTCCTTTTTCTGATTTAAGTATTAGAGCTTTCACGCCTGTTTTTAATTCTGATTGTCTAGCTTTGGCAGCTTGTTTAGAAGTAAAAACTGGCTCATGTTCTGAAATACTAAGATATTTTATTGCAGTCTAAGAATTTTTTTATTGAATTAACTTGAAGGATTCCCATCTTATACACAACAATACTAATTGAAAATAAAAATGATATAGAAAAAGGAGGTTACAGTTTGTAATTTAATATTTAAAAAGTTGAAAAAAATATACATGAATTTTTATGTAAGGTATCTCTTGAGCTATTTATTTACACTTTACATTAAAGCCAACTAGTTGATCGATAATCCATTTAGTCATAAAACGCCTATTAGATTTCGTTTATTTGGGTTTAAATTTTCTACAGTAATAATCTTCTTTAACCTTCTGTTTAATCAACGAACAATTAGGAACGCCTTTACGCAATCGGAAATATGAACAATTTTTACAAATCTTTTCACTTTCCATTCTATTAACCCCTTGAGTTTACTAATTCTTCGCTTTACTAGCTAACTAATAAGTTATCGGTTAAATATGGAATAATGTACAACTGCAACTGTATTAATAATTTAGTTTTGAAATAGGTGGATTCTCACTTGATTTCTATTCTGCGTCCTTTTATTTTAGGTTTAGTTTTATTTAGGTTAACTTCAAGTACTCCATTACGGTACGATACTTGAGCTGAAGTTGGATCAACATCTGATGGTAATTCTACATTTTTATAATATTTTTTCGTTGCTGAGTCTACTGAAACAGTAAGTGTTTTCTCTGTGCAATCTAAGTCTATTTCATCTTTCTCAACTCCAGGAACTTCAGCTACTACTTTGATTGTTTCGTCTTCCTCTATAGTGTCTACTAGAGGTTCACGCTCCGCCTTTACTTCTAAACCGGGTCTTCTACCTCCAAAAACTTCAGATTTCATAGAAGGTTTAACATTTCCAAATTCTCTAATAATCGGTTTACCGTCAGGATCGAGACTCACAGAATAACCATAAATG
>CAZAXO010000161.1:0-5733 GCA_964489085.1 uncultured Candidatus Bathyarchaeia archaeon | reverse complement strand
GTTCTAAGTGTGTGACTTGTAATGACAGGGATGGTAACTTTTTTCTTGATAGCCTCTGCGGTGTATGTGTTCCATCCTTCAGGGTAATACATGGGGTCCATGAGAGGTCCTAGCGCATCAAATGTTCCCGCACTTATATCTAAAGCTAAGACACCATTTAACTCAAATAGCTTGGCTATTCTGATGCTTTCATCGAGTGTTCTTCCTCCCGGAACCCATTCTTCGGCAGAGTATCGGACAAGAATTGGAAAATTTCTTCCACATTTTTTCTTTATCCTTGATATAATTTCAATGGGAAATCTCATTCTATTTTCGAACGATCCTCCAAACCGATCATTTCTCTTATTTGTATGTGGACTCATAAACTGAGCAATCAAATATCCATGAGCTGCATGAAGTTCAACACAGTCAAATCCTGCTTGCTGAACTCTCGATGCTGCTTCAGCAAACTTTTCAGCCATGTCATAAATCTCTTCGATTGTCATTGCTCGTGCTACATTTTTGCTTCTTTCCATTTCAATATACTCGATGACATGTCCTGTTAATCCAGGTTGATCTGTTACAATATCGCTAGCTGAGATCTGACCATAACGC
Source organism: uncultured Candidatus Bathyarchaeia archaeon (assembly GCA_964489085.1). Taxonomy (GTDB): domain Archaea; phylum Thermoproteota; class Bathyarchaeia; order 40CM-2-53-6; family DTGE01; genus CAZAXO01. The sequence goes on along the minus strand of CAZAXO010000161.1, from coordinate 5,139 downwards.
GGCATTACAGCCTGTCTACCTGGATGTTGAATCTGTACAGCACATCTAGCTCCATGCTCTTGCATACTTCGTGCAAGTCGATGAAGTCCTGGGATAAAATTATCATTATCGGCTACAAGAGAGGTAACAGAAGGATTACCTGTAACCCTATCAGGTGTAGTGGCCCCTACAATTATTAGGCCTACGCCTGCTTTAGCGATTTCTTGGTGATAGTGAATTGTTCTGTTATTTACACTACCATCAGCTTCAGCAGTACTAATGTCAGTTGGCACATGCACTATACGATTGCTTACTTCCATCTTTCCAATACTGATGGGTTTAAACAAGTTTGGATATTTCAAAGGCATGTTATTTACACCTTATTTTTTCTCTCTAAGGTAAAACCATATTTAAGCAAGTGATTTCTATAAATACAATATAAAATTTTGATTATAAAATTTAGCATGCAATATGTTATAATCTCCAAAAAAACAGTTCAGGCTTCTCCAAAAGAGAGCCTGAAACAAATTCCTTCTCTTTCTTTATTATTTATAGCATCTTCTATCTTAGAGTATTCTAATATTGAAGGGTAACTAACTCACGTTAATCCATATGATATGGTGGGGCCGAATGGATACTAACCCACGTTAACGTGGGTTAAACAATATTATAATCTCGATAAAGCTTTTAGTTTATCTTCATAATCTGAAAAATAAGAAATTTAGCTAGGTAAAAACATCATTTAATGAAGTACAATAACCATCCAATAACACCAAAAATTATAGTCGCTGAAATACCAAATATTGCATAAGTACGGCATTTCTTAATTTCATTCGCTATGTTTTTTAGGCTCTCATTCATTTTCTTAAATCTAAGCTTATATTTTTTATCTAAATTCTTTATTTTAGTTTCTTCTTCGGATGTGCCATGAACTAAATTCATTAATTTTTCAATATCATGAGCCATATCAATTACATTATCTCTTATTTCTACAGATAGTTCATCAACAGGCTTAACACCTGTCTCTTGAATTTCAGCAATATACCTTTCATAAGCCATTTCATCAATATATTGCCAAGGAGGCGGCCTACTTCTTTTATTAGCCATAACCTAGTATAATAACAATAAATATTTTAGAAGTTTTCGTTAAAGCTAGCTAATTTACTGAATTATAGAATTGATTATTTTATCTTTTGAAGGCTCTTCTTTCATCATTATTATGTATTTATAGATACATTTACGGAGATATTGTTCTATTTTAGTTATGTAACTATTAAGGAATCGTTTATTACTTGCATGCGCTTTTAAAAGATTTGTTTTAGAAAAGAAACCATCATGTACTGCATCATTTCTAAGATCGTAAGCATTTTTGATATCTGTAACACATATTTTTTCAAATTCATTTGTTAATTCTTGCATTCTAGCTATCCTAAACGCTGCTTTTGATCTCTTATAGTATTCTTTTTTTCGTATTATTAGAGCTTCAAAAGCTATTATCATATCTATCAATTTGTCATCTAAATCAAAGAAGGTTCTATGTTGAGCCTTAAGAAGTCTTCTTGATGCTGCTAAGAGATTCCGATGCCACTCATTTCCAGTCAATTCAGTCCAGAATTCAACAAAGGAATCTATATCAGCTTCACTTAATACATATGAAAAAGATTTGCGAGGTATACGTAACTCAAGATTTACGTTTTTTACTTCAGGTAGTTGATTGGATTGTATGTGCCCACTTGTTCCCCTATATCCTAACTCAAAAGTTGGTATCTTCTCTGGCTCAATTAAATTTACTTTGTATAGTAGAAGGCATGTTGCTAACTTTTCAATTTCCCTTCTCGTTTCAGAGCCAATACTATCCACAGCAAAAAATAGATTATTATAACCTCTACTTAATCCCCACCCGTTACCTTCATGAAATTTTCCATCTTGATCTTTAAAATTTGTATACTTTTCCTCCTTAGTGATTGAGCGTATTCTTAGATTCTGCCCTAGATTAATTTCTTTTCTATCTGTTTTGAAAAAATATAATGGAAGAGTTTCAATCGAAGAAAACATAAAATTAACACCTAAATCACTCTCATATTCTTACTTTGAATTTATAATACCAATTATAGACAAGAAAAAAGCGATAGATACAATACTAAAAAAAGCAATTATAATAACAAATATTGTTGATACTGTTTCACATTTATTGTCCACTTTCGAACACTAATAATCGATAATAATTGCATAACATATTTAATACTTAAGTTACCGATATATCTTATTTCGAATCTAATCCATCTAGCTTCTATTTAACTAGCTAAAATATATAAGAATAGGGAAGTTATTATTTATTTATCGACCTTAAATGAAAATCACAGATATACACATAAAAAATTTCAAGAGTTTAAAAAATATTGAATTAAACAATTTATCAACTATAAATCTGTTAATCGGTAAAAATAATTCAGGAAAATCGAATGTCCTACAAGCATTGAACGTTTTTTTCAATCGAGTTGATAATGAAGGATGGCTAGGCGATAGAAATCTAATAAAAAAAATAAACGGTATATCAGATAAAGATTTATGGTTTAATTCGGATAATAGGGAAGCAATAGAAATTCAAGTTAATTTCAAAGTAGAAATTAGTGAATTTAAAAATGAACTTGCTGATATCTACATTGGATCTCTAGAATCTGAGGAGATAACAATTAAGATAAAATTAGCTTATGATCAATCTACTAATCAAACTATATTCATAGTAGATTTTCTTAAATGGGGTCCTTATACATTTGTTGAACCATTTGATTTATCTACAACAAATGCTCCCCAAAATAGAATAAATAATAAAGTAATGGATGGATCAGAGCTTCCAACCGATCCAATTGGTGCAGAAATAAACCCTAATAGTTTTGCATGTAAAATACTTGAGAGAATAAATCGACATTTTTGGTTAATACCCGCCAAGAGACAAATTGTCAAAGAAAAATTATCAACGGGGAAAATATCACCACCTTTAAATGGAGAAAACATTCAAAGCTTAATTCAGCAGCTAAAAAATTCTCCCAACCCTATACTAAGAAAAAAATATACCAAATTTAAAGAAGTAATTAATTCGTTACCATTTACATCTGGTGTTATGGAATCCGTAACTCGTGGTGAAGACACTGAAATAAATTTCGATAAAGAAGATATTTCATTCTCTATATTTTCACAAGGAACAGGGATACAAGAAATGTTAATTTTTGTCACAAATTTATTATTAGCTGATAATCTATTTCTTGCAATTGAGGAACCTGAAAATCATCTTCATCCCGAAGGTCAAAGGTTTTTTTTAGATTTTTGCTCTCAACAAAATAATAGAAATCAGTTATTCTTTACAACACATACATCCAATTTTATAGATTTTTTAGATTATGATGAAGGATCAATTTTCCTCACAAAACTTAAGGATGGAGAAACAACAATTCGTGGAATAGAAAAGAAAGAAGAGTTTAAGGATATTGTATACGAATTAGGAAAAGTAAGTAATCTCCTTTTACCTGATGCAGTAGTATTTGTTGAAGGAAAATCGGATAAAAAAATATTCTTTTTCTTTAAACAAGCAATTAAATTATTTAAGAGAAGTGGAATTGAGTTTATTGATGTTGGAGGAAGAGGTAACTTTCCCTATTATGCAGCCATAAAAATGATAACTACAATAAATAAGGACTTACCTTTCTTTTATATAGCGGATAAACATGCGAAAACAGAAATTGGTATAAAAAATGAATTAAAAAAGATATGTGAGAACCATAATTTTGATGAAGATTCAATCCAGCTATTGTTGAAAAGTACCTATGTTCTATCAAAATCAGAAATCGAAGCTTATCTATTCAAACCATATGTAATAAGTAGGGTGTTTGATATTCCAGAAAATGAAATACAAGAACATTTTAATAAAAATGAGCATAGGAAAAATAAATTCAAGGTTCTCAATGAATTATTCAAGATAGAAAAGGGGAGAGGATACGATAAATATTTAGATGGAAAAAAAATAGCAGCAGCCATGAAAGAAGTGGAAATAGATAAAGAGCTCATAAAAATGATAGAAAATATTATTAGCATTGCATAAAAAAACAAATGATATAGAATTAACCTAGTTTCCTGTTTCACGTTCTCGGTTTTAGAAATTCATGGATGGCTACTGTTGAGAATCTAGTACCTGTCCGAAAAATGTTTGAAATTAACATGAAAAGTTAAACATTATTCTCAAATGATTCCTTTCAATGAAAGTTAGGTATAGAAGCATATTCTCGCTACAGTAATCAAGATAAGTAGACACAATACTACTGGTATTCTTATACCTTATAGTTTAAGCATAAATACTGAAAACAGGGTACGGTACCAGCAGAGGATACCCTAATCGAATACAATCAAAAATTTACACGTTTATGCAACTTTAAAGAATAAGCTAATACTCTTCCGTGGAGAAGCAGTAACGTTGTTTCATGGTACGCCTCGAGCCAGGTTAGCTCATAAACCATGAAGGAGGATTTTAAAACAGGAGTTGAATTGCTTCTCCGCACTTAAAGACTAAGCCTATCCTGGATCGCCTAGAGCATCAACAGCATACACGTATACAGTAAATAGAGAAAGAGAAATCGAATTTAAAAGAAAGAGTTTCAAGTTTGAATCATTGAATCAACAGGCTTCAACAAATAATGAATCCAATAGGGTACCACAATAATAATTCAAATAGATAATAATGATATGTGAATAGTATATACCCCCCTCCTATATGTACCTTATATAATAATGATGGGTGGGAGGACGGGTACTTACGTTTCAGATTCAAGATGAATCTTATCTCCTTATAGTCTACTCAATCAGTTAGCTAGATAATGAGATCCTGAAATCTGAAACATTAACCTTCATCCTTCACAACTTGGAGGTGTCAACATCTTTTTCGGTAATCCTATTGCGGGTACGAGAAAAGAAAGTGCTAATTTAAGTATCGATTTTTCTTCTATTTTGTTCCGGTTTTGGTTGGGGGTACCACGGATTCTGTTACACGCTACTTACAACGCATCACTTTTACATCAATTAAGTTTCAATCCTCTCTCGTCTTTAAATAAACTATAATGGATACTAAGCTATGAAGCAGAATGACGGATATATATGAGATAATAAAAGAAG
>CAZAXO010000160.1:0-5743 GCA_964489085.1 uncultured Candidatus Bathyarchaeia archaeon | reverse complement strand
TTCCCTTTCATCAATTTTCTCTCCTGTATCCACTCTATCCATAACATCCAGAAAATCTAAAACCAAACTTTACACCTTAAAAAATTATTTTCAGAAGATACTAATTCAGTTTCATTTTCAATTACAAGCTCTATATCAATAGTGTATAATATGTTTAATGTTAAGTATTATCACTGACTAATCTTAATGCTTCTTCAACTGCTTCTTTCGCGTCTTTGCCATATCCATCAGCTCCTATTTTTTCAGCCCATTCTTTTGTTGTGGAGCCCCCCCAATGAGGACTTTATAATTATTTCGTAAGTTTAATCGTTTCAGTTCATTAATTAATTCCTCTTGGCCTCCCATTGTTGTTGTCATCAATGCTGAAACCCCTATTACATCAGCTTCTACTTCTTTAGCTTTATTAATAAATTCTGTAATAGGTACATCTTTACCTAAATCATGGACCTCTAAACCAGAACCTGTTAACATAGCAAAGACAATATTTTTACCAATATCATGAATATCATCCTTTATAGTCCCCAAGACTACTTTCTTTTTTCCTTTCACTCGTTTTTCTTGAGGTAAATTCTTTTCAATTATTTTTTGAACAGCAACCATAGTTTCTGCTGCCATGACTAAATGCGGCAAAAAGATTTCAAGACACTGAAATTTTTCACCTACAATTTTTATGCCTTCAGTTGCTTTCTCCAAGATTTTCAGAGGATCTATTTCTTTCTTGATCATAGTTTCAGTAATCTTTACTGCTTGTTCTTTATCATATTGGATAACTGAATCTTTAAGATCATTTAATAGATTTTCATCTTCCATATTTTACTAGCCATTAAATGATATATTTAAAATTACTCACTTTTTTAATATGATTTCTTAAGCACCTAAGCATGTTATAGACGGATTTAATCTAACTTTAGCGATAATATTATAACCTCTCAAAATATATGCAATATTAGAAAAAAAATTAACCTGAATGGTAATATCAATAGTTCTTATTTCCCGATGAAGCGGAATCTGTCTTTATATTTGTAGGTATCTTTTACAGATAGCCATACATACAATTAAAGAGTGATCAATCGGATATCCAAAATAAGGATTAATATAAAATGAGAAGAAATCATTGAAATTCCAGTAAATAAACTGAGTTAGCACTAGGAGCTGATCCGACTCTATTGTAATAGAATAATTTCGTCTTTCTTTGCTTATTTGAATTATATATGTGTCTGTACGAGCTCTAATATTACATCGTCTGGTGCTTGATAATAGGCGAATTTTATGTCTCCATAAATACTAGGATTTAGTAGGCATTTTACACCTCGGTTTATTAAGTGGTTATGTGTTTCATCGATATCGTCAACTTCAAAAGCGATATGTTCTACTCCTGTAATTTCTCTATTCTCCCATTTCTTGTCAACCGTTTTCACTTTAGCATTTCTGGGTGACATTAATTCGATACTTTCTTCTCCCACCTTCAGATAAGTTATGTCTGTATCTTCTTTACTAGCATAGAACTTGTCAGTAACGTTTCCTTCCAGTATATCCTTGTAGAAGTGGAGAGATTCTTCTAAATCATTTACAACAATTCCTAGATGATGCATGTTTTTCAACAATTCTAAAACCAATATTATCTTCTATGAAGAAGTATGAAAACGTTACGTTTAGCGTATTATGTTATCAAACATTTTATGAAATTGCTTATGGTAAGATATAGGCTAGCTTATAGAGTACACTACAACATATTTCGAATGCATGTGTATAGTATTTTATTGCTACTTTTTACTGCTCCCAGAGTTCACTCTCACAATGTATTTCCGTGTAATAAATGCGGCAATAAATACAAGGATACTTGCAGCAAAACGCTGTTGCAGGGAGGAGGGGGCACTCAATTGCTGGTTCAGTAGTTACGAATAGCGAGGATCACTTATTCCAACTAATCGAAATGTTAAGGATGCTAGGTCAATTATACTTAAGATTCTTCAGTTAACCAATTCATAACCATTATTTTGAATAAATGATTGAGGAGTTATCCTTTCACTGCTCCCAGAGTTAACCCCTTTACAATATGTCTTCGTATAATCATCGCCAGAATAAATACGGGGATACTAGCCATAATCGCAACTGCTGATATTGGTCCCCAATCTATTCCATGAGGAGCTTCGATATGCATGCCGGATAGATGCACTGGTAGAGTTTTAGCTACTTCACGTGTCATTATGAAAGCGAATAGAAACTCGTTCCAAGAAAATATAAAGGAGAATATAGCTGTGACTGCGATACCTTGTGCAATTAAAGGTAGAGTAATTATCAGTAATGTTTTTAATTTTGAAGCCCCATCGATATGCGCTGACTCCTCAATAGCTACAGGAATATCATCAAAGAATCCTTTTAGCATCCAGACCGCAAAGGGAATATTAAAAACGGTATAGATTATGACCAGAGAGGCTATATTATCTACTAATTTGACGTAACTCATAACAAGGAATAAAGGGATAACCGCTGCTATAGGAGGCATCATCCTTATAGTTAAAACGAAGAATGATAGGTTATCCCCCCCCGTTTTATACCTTGAGAAGCTATACGCCATGAATATACCTAGAATGATCGTGAAGATAGTTGATACTCCTGCGATGATGAGACTATTTATCATTGGATTCATCGCACCACCATATCGGGTAGCTTTAGCGAATAGCATGAAATTATCTAAAATCGGTTTTTCGGGGAAGAAACGTGGAGGATACGTTATGACCTCTACTCTTTGGGATAATGCTGTCTTAAAGAGCCAATATAATGGGAAGGCAAAAAATACTGTAACCATTATCTGTAGGAGATAGATAATTATATTAAATTGTTTTTTCATTGTTATCTCCCTTTCCTAAAGAATCTTATAAGAATCAGGCATATTATCTCAACAACTATCAGAGTGATCCATGAAAGTGCAGATGAGTAACCGATGTCAAAAAATTTGAAGCCTATAGTGTAGATGTAATAACTGATGACTTCTGTAGCTCCTCCAGGGCCTCCTCGCGTCATAATGTAGACATAATCGAATATCTTTATAGTATCAATAAATCTGATTAGCAAGGCTACGAGAATCAGCGGTTTAATAATAGGAAGAGATATATGCTTTAGAATCTGCCAGTATGAGGCTCCATCGATCTTAGCCGATTCCTGAGGCTCGATAGGCACAGAATACAGGCCAGCAAGCAACACTAAGACAATGAATGGTGTCCACTGCCAAACATCGACCATAATAATGGATGGTATAGCCATAGTTGGATTCGATGTCCACTCAAAATTCTTCGGAAAACCAATCAATAAGTTTAATATGTAATTTATTGGGCTGTATTGCGCATTCAACAGTATCTTCCATATATACCCCACCACGATATATGGCGTAACGATGATTAAAATGAAGACCGTCCTAATAAAAGGTGTAATCTTCGTTTCAATAGTTAAAAGAAGAGCTATCGCAAACCCAAGAAGAAATTCAATTAATAGGGCACTAAAAGAAAAGATTGCGGTAACTTTAACAGAATTGAAGAACCTAGCATCCTTTAACATATGTATAAAATTAGTTACACCATAGAATGAAGGAGGCATATTCGTCGTTACGATATAATCCTGAAAAGTCATATATAATGAATACACTAATGGAGCTATAACAATAGCTAAGATAGCTATCAAAGCAGGTAAAATAAATAGTACAGGCTCTCTGTTTCTTAAAGGCGCTCGAATGTTAACCATTTTAACTCACATATACTAAGATGGAGCCTTTTTTCTGTCTTTAATGAATTCGATAGAAAAAAATGTAGGGAGGGGATCTAAGGACCATAGGGCGTATGTTCAGAAGCTTGCCATTGTTGTAATATCTCTTCTTTGCCAAGTCGATTTATCAAGTCTTTCCATTCTGATGCAATTGTATCTACTGCTGCTTTTGCAGATATCTGGCCAGCTAAGGCTTGGAGTTGATATGTTTGCATAGTATCTAGAAAACCTTCAGCGCCACGGATTCTCATATCAGGATATCCAGCGATGATATTCTTCTCTTCAGCTGCTAGAAAAGTCTTGTACCCCGGCGTTTTCTCCTGCAAATATGTGGAATTGACATGAGAGTATCTAAATGGATCTAACCCTGAAAGCACGTACTTATCTGAGACAACTTCTAAGCTGATCTTTGGGCTTGTGAAGTATCGTATGAAATCGTATGCAGCATCCGGATACTTGCTTGATGAAGCTACGCAAAGGATACATCCATATCCCATAGATGGTGCATGGTAAACACCATCGTAGACATGCTTCTCTTTAATATCGGAGGGTAGATCATCTGCGCTAACCCATTCCAAATTATCGTTGTCGTATACCTCTTCACTTCCTGGCACTAATGCAAATCCGGTTTTATCTCCAGTTACTTTGGACATTTCAGGATCTTCTACCTCGATACCTGGGTCCGGCCAGTCGAGGAACATTCCGAGGTTTCCTTGATAGAAGGTGTTTCTTACGAGAGTACAGTCCCAGTCCATATTACCTGCTGGAGTCCATTTTATACATTCCATCTCGCTTTCCATAGCCTTTACTCCTGCAGGACTGTTTATCTCGGGCTCCATCGTTTCGGGATTGAATAATCTGCCGCCCATTGATCCGAATCTATTTAAAAACCACCATGCAGCCTCCCCTTTTGTACAATCCTCAGCACTTCCCCACGAGCTTCCGCCACCGATTTCAGTGAAGTATTTCGTTAAATCATTGTATTCTTCCCATGTTTTTGGTGCTTCAAGATCATGTTCAGCGAATAGATCTTTTCGATAATACATGAGGAATACATCACCATCTGCAGTTATTCCATAGTAGTGACCACCCCATTTCATATACTCATCTTTGAATGCTGGAAGTATATCGTCAAGCCAGGGATCCTTTTCTTTGAAGTAATCGTCGAGTTGAAGAAGATATCCTCCAGGTACAACATCTGCGGTCCAATAAGGTGGTAGGAAGATTACATCATATGCTGATGTTCCAGCTGCGAATTCTGCCCATAACTTCTCGTAGGTAACCCCTACAGGTATTGGCGATACTCCATAATCGCATCCCGTCATTTCTTTGAACTTTTCGCCATAATAGAAGAATTGTTCTTCTTGTAATCCTGCCTCTGTTTCAATGATAATTTTCTGTCCCTGATAGATGTCTTTTTGAAATGTTGGGACTTGTTCCTCAAGAGGCAAAGTCGCTGTAGGAGTTACTGTGGGAGTTCCTGCTTTTTCTGTAACAGTCTTCATCATGGTTTCAGTCTTGGTCTCAGTGATCCGCTCAGCTGGTCCTTTAGGAGCCGCATAATATCCTGCAGCAGCACCAACTGCCAATCCTACAATGCCTACACCCGCGGTCTTTATATAATTCCTTCTTTTTGCATTTATATTTTCTTTTCCCATTTTCAATCACCCTTTGAGCGTTACTATATATTTCGCTCAATCGGATGATATACTATTGAGTCTCTTACTTCTTAAGACTTTCTATTAGTATGATTTCACTGCTGATATAACAGGTTTATGAATAATCTACTCACTGGGCGTAATATATAGTCATTAAGTCATTGATTTGAGAAGGCTAGAATGGTGTCCACGGATTCTTACATAATAGTGATCGATAGATTTACTAGCTAGCTTGTCGAAGTCACTAAATATACAACTAGATAAGAGGTAGTATTACAAAATAGTAACTTAGAGATGTTGCAGAAATAATGAGGTTAGAAGTAGAA
>CAZAXO010000159.1:0-5761 GCA_964489085.1 uncultured Candidatus Bathyarchaeia archaeon | reverse complement strand
TAACATGTAATATATATGAGCTGTTACTTAAAACATTGTTTTACGGTTTCATAAATCTAGCTAGCTATTACTACGAGTATGTAAACTAGAAAAGCCATACTTATTCGTAAACTGTCATAATAACTTCCTTGATCTAATTATTATTCAGTATATTAATGTTAGTAAGCCCGCTCCAAGCCATTCATGATATGAGATGCTGAGAGCTATATCATTAGCCTTCTTCAAAAACATATAATTCTAGGCGAAAAGATACATCCAACATGGCGAGTAAAATATCTAAAAAACATTTATGGAACGTTCCAAATCGAATGTGAAGCTTAGTATCGAAGAAAAACTTGCTAAATATTCTGAATGCTTAAAATTTATTATTCTAATTAATCGTCCTACTATTATCTTAACAAAATCTTCTTAAGATTATTTAATCATAATTATAAATAAGTTTCTGATAACACAAATTTTATCTTTTAAACAATTGAATTATTTTCAGTTTAGCAACTTCTCCATCTGATGTATCCAATATGGAATACAGCGGTTCTGAAAAGAGATGAAAAAAATTTTTTAGTTGTAGATGTTTTTTAAGGAGTCCTGCTACTGTTTTTATCAGTTTTTTACCTTTGTTGCTTCTTTTTCATATATAGAATAGGAAATTAAGATACTCAGTTAATTATTAAAGACATACAAGTTACATAATCTTTATACAATATAGATAACTATCAAAAATATAATGGCGATAAAAAATTTATTATAGATGAATTTCATTACTGTATAGGTTGAGACTTTAATTGATTCAATATTTTGGGGAAGATAATGATTTTGATTAGTGTCTCAATTGAAAATCTTCACAATCTAAATTATGCCTCTTTAAAGAATTTTATGTATAAAGCTGTAAGGAAGCGATCTTGGACTTACTTGAACCAATTTGAAAAAAGCCTCTATCGATGCGCTTTAGAAGTTACCAAAAAAACTGGAAGGAAGATTATGAATGTGATGCTTCTAGCAAAACTTATATCTATAGTGTTGAAAATGATGACTCCAATTGGTTTTAGGTTAAGAGTCTTAGGAATTGTTGAAAGAGATAGACTACTTAAGTTATATTTGAATAAAGGTGTCTTCAAGTGGATACCAAAGATGAGAAACTGGATTATAGAACCCGAGTATATCCTTCAATTGGGTTTGAAAGCAGCAACAAATCATAGTAGAGGATTAGAGCTATAAATCATAATCAATTATTTTGAATAGGAATACAAGTTGAATGTATAGCAGGTATAATCGTTTCTGGTTCTTTAATATGCATGTTTCCACTTATCATCATACACAGTACCCTGTTCATAATAATCGTCGTGGTACTAACCGTAATAGTGTGAAGTATATACAATGGCTTTCACTCTTCACTACTGCCTTTAGAAAAATCAGAGAAAAAAAGAGACGATGGAAATTACACTCAAAAAAAGTTCAGAGAACTAAAACGGTAATACAGAAACTACCACTGAATGTACTTAAAAATAAACTCAAATTAAAAGACGATACGATTGTTACTTAATCTTTTAATAGTGTAGATATGTAGAGCATATATAATGCAAACCAATTTGATTCAAATTACATTGGCAAAACCAATCTTTAACAAGGAAATGAGAGAGGCAGCTATAAACGCTCTTCTGAATGAACGCTTCGTTCTTGGTGAGAGTGTTTTTCAATTCGAAGAAGAGTTTGCTAGATATTGCGGAGTAGATTATGCAATTTCAACGAATTCAGGAACTGACGCCTTACAGATAGCTTTAGCCACTCTAGGAGTTACAAGGGGGCAATTTGTTTTAACCTCTCCAGCTACGTTTATTGCAACCTCTAATTCTGTTATTCATATGGGAGCAACCCCGATCTTTGCTGACATAAATTTGAACACGTACACTATTGACCCCCATCAAATAAAAGAATCAATAAATGCAAAAACAAGAGTTATACTTCCTATACATCTTTATGGGTTTCCAGCTGATATGGATCCAATAAACAAAATAGCTGACAAGCATCAGCTCTCTGTAATTGAGGATGCGTGTCAAGCTCATGGAGCATCCTATAAGGGAAGGAGGGTGGGAAGCTTAGGTGATATTGCCTGCTTCAGCTTTTATCCTGCTAAGAACATGACTGTAGCAGGAGATGGAGGCATGTTGGTTACCAATAATACCAAGGTAGCAGAGACAGCAGCTCAGTTGAGAGACTGTGGAAGAATAACTAAGCATCTTCATAGTTTAATCGGTTATTCTGCTCGCTTAAATACTGTTAATGCCGCGGTAGGCAGAGTACAGCTGAAAAGTTTAGATAAATGGAATAGACAACGAACAGTCATTGCACACGAATATAATCGTTTATTATCTGATATTAAGGAAGTGATTCTTCCACCTAAGAGCGATAAAGATTTTAGTCCAGTCTATCATCTTTATGTACTAAGGACGAAACAACGTGATACCCTCAGATCCTGGCTTGAATCTAATGGTGTGCAAAGTGGAGTTCATTATAAATTGCCTGTTCATCTTCAACCGATTTATCAGAAATTATATGGATTTAAGGAAGGAAGGTATCTGAAAAGCGAGGAGCTTTGTAAGACATGTTTGAGTATTCCTATGCACCCTCACTTATCATTGAAGGAAATAACCTTCGTGAGTGAAAAGATTCATGCATTTTTTGATTAGATGACATGAGAGTGAAAACATGCAGGAGATAGTGAATATTGCTGTAATCGGTGCAGGTTTTTGGGGTAAGAAAGTAATAGAAGAATACCTTCGCTTAATGAAGAGAGATTCTAGAGTTAATTTATCGATGGTTGCTGATCTTCAAGTAGAAAACCTTCAATATTGTAAGACAATACTTGGAATATCTAAGGATAATTTGACTAGGGATTATAAGACGATTTTACATTCAGATGAGATATCCGCTGTTCACATCTGCACACCCATTGAAACACATTATCCACTATGTAGGGAGATATTAAACTCGGGCAAACACGTCTTACTCGAAAAACCGATGGCGTTAAGAATAAGAGAAGCTCTTGAATTAAAAGAACTAGCTGAATCTAGGAATCTCATTTTGAAGGTAGGACACATTTACAGATTTAATAACGCAGTGAGTAAGGCTCGAGAGCTACTCGAACAAGGTTATCTGGGGGATATATATAATTTGAAACTTCAATGGACAACTATTATGCCCTCACCTCAGAATATCGGGGTAATTTATGATTTAGCTCCTCATGCAATTGATATCGTAAATGAGCTTTTAGATCAATGGCCTATTAGAATAACCTGTAAAGGCAAGGCGTGTAGAAGGAAATCGTATGAGGAATTTGCTTATATAATCATGGAATTTGAAGAACATTTATTAGCACATATAGAGTTAAGTTGGCTGCTGCCCGGGAAAACTCGACAGGTTATTATTTGCGGATCCGAGAGATCTGCAGAAATTGACTGCTTAAACCAATCTATAAAAATCTATGATAATAGTAAAGGAGAAACATTCAATATTGAATTGACTAGAAATAATACTATTTTCGATGAGATTCGAAATTTCATTGATTGTACTATTGTCGGAAGAATTTTACAAGATATGATGGTAAAAACAAGCAAATTTAATAACGACGCTTCAGAGGGCGTGAAAAACGTTACCGTCTTAGACAATTCAATGCGATCACTTATTGAAGATAAGACGATCAAAATTAATTGGAAGGAGATACTACTTGAAAGAACCATCTAAGTATTCCATTCTTAACGATGTTGATATCGGTCAAAATTCCATTCTATACGATCAGGTAAACTTATTTAAATGCAAGGTAGGGAGAAACTGCAAAATAGATTCTTTCACGTATATTGAAAAAGGCGTTGAGATTGGTGACAATGTTAAGATACGGCCCTTTACGTTTATTCCTGAAGGAGTCACGATTGAAAACGACGTTTATATCGGTCCAAGAGTAACTTTCACAAACGATAAATATCCTAGAGTTAAGGGAAAGTGGAGGCTGTTAAGGACTTTCGTGAAGAAGGGGGCTAGTATCGGAGCTGGATGCGTAATAGCGCCTGGAATAACCATAGGCGCTTACGCTCTTATAGGTGTTGGAAGTGTGGTTACTAAAAGTATCGAAGATTACGCTATAGCTGTCGGCTGTCCTGCCAGGGTAGAAGGATACGTAACAGATGAGGAATTTAAGAGAAAAGTAAAACATTTTTTTAAAGATATACCTCTTAATGATCTTAAAGGTGAATCATCTGAGTGGCCTTGGCCGTAAATTATCACCTTGGAGCTTCAAGGTAGCAGCTATAATACCTGTATGGAAAGATTTTCAAATTTACAAAGTTTTAACCCTTTTCGATAAGCCGTATGTCGACGAAATCATATTAATTGTGGATGAGCCCACATCCCAAATGAGACAAATAATAAACAGTGGATTAGCAAAAACGATTATACCCGTAACACTTATTGAAAATGAAAGAAGAATGGGTGTAGGCTATGCTTTAAGACAAGGCCTACAATATGCTCTTAAAAGATTCTATGATGCTGTGGTCATATTAGCAGCTAACGGTAAAGACGATCCAAGGGAGATTCCTATATTGTTAAAGGCTCTTGAAAGAGGATACGATTATGTTCAAGGCTCAAGGTTTCTGCCAGGAGGAAAATCTGGTAAATTACCTCTTCTGAGAGGAATATTTGTTAGAGTGTGGCCTTATATCTGGACTTTATTCACTGGAAAAAAATGTACTGAGGTAACAAATGGATTTAGAGCTTATAAAACAGAGGTATTAAAGCATCCTGAAATAAAAATTGATCAGGAATGGCAAGATCAATATGCCCTTGAATATTATGTGCATTATAAAATTTTATTGTTAGGTTATAAACATATAGAAGTTCCTGTATCTAAAATATATTTGTTTAATAATACGGATGGTTATTCGAAGATTTGTCCCTATCGAGATTGGATACATATAGTTTTACCATTATTATTACTTAAAATGAGAATTAAAAAATAGAGATTAAAATATCCTTTGAATATTCTAGTAATACCCGCTACTGATTGGCTGCGACACCCCGTTACCTCAAGACAACATCATATATTCGAAATAATGGCTGAAACAGATAATGTTCACGTCATACAATTTGACTTGTATCCAAGGAATATACCGAGGAAGACTAATGTTATTCTCCATAAGCTCCCTAAGATATGGTCTGGAAATTTACTTGTATATTATATATTGAATATATTTATCTATTGGAGAAAAATCATAAATATCATTAAATCTGAAAATATAGATGTAATTGTTGTTTCCAATCTTATTCCTGGAATACCTATCCTTTTTGGGCGTCTAAGGTGTAGAATAGTCTTTGATCTTAAGGATATGTTTAGCGACAATTCAGCAATCTATTTCAAGAATGTAGTTGCGGCTTCAATTGTTAGAGGTGTTTCTGAATGGTTACAACGTCGGTTACTAAAAAAAGCAGATCATGTAATAACAGTATCTCAATTTCTTATTGATTATTTAAGGCAAATAGGAGTAAAAAACACTTCACTTATAGGAAATGGAGTTGATTTAAAACTCTTTAGGCCATATAAGAATTATAAAAATCTGCCTCCAACTTTAAAGAATCTTGAAGGCCATAAAATTATTGGTTTTGTAGGAACTATAGATAGGTGGATCGATTTTGAAACAGTGCTTACTTCCCTGAAAATATTAACATCAAAAATCTATCATGTGAAATTATTGGTAGTTGGGGGTAAAATGGTGAC
>CAZAXO010000158.1:0-5797 GCA_964489085.1 uncultured Candidatus Bathyarchaeia archaeon | reverse complement strand
GTCCTCCAGCTAATAATCCAAGCATTTTTACTAGTCACTTCCTACTATACTACTAGTTCACCCAAATATAAAGTATATGAGTAACTTCCTTTTTTACGTATAAATACTATTTCCAATAAAGTGATTTAATGGGAATACTAAGAGAAAAAACTAAACAGAAAAGATAACATCATATTTTATTTCATCCGTAATACCATAAACGAAGCGCCTCCATAAGCTATGAGAGATTTTTCCTTATCTCGAATTTCAGCAGCGACAGTAATTATCTGTCGTCCTTTTTTAATAACTTTGGCAACAGCTCTAATCTCTCCCTCCTTAATAGGACGAAGATATCGCATATTCATTTCGACTGTTGTAGTAGTTTGTCCTTCATCGAGATTAGCTAAAACGACATGAGCCATTGCTTCATCTGCAAGGGTAGCTAATATACCTCCAGCGGTGATGCCTGCACCTTGTCTAAATTCATATTTAAGAGGTAATCGTAGCACCGATTTTTCAGGTGAGATCTGTTCTACAATTACTCCAAGAAACTTAAATAACGGATTAACTGTCTGATCTACTTCTCTAACTTTACTAAGATAGTTCTTCACTACGAGTCCCCATACAAGCGAGCTGAACACTATCTATCGATACCAAAAAAAGTGATAGGGAGTTTGTTAGACTCTTTCTAATTTAAAGATGACTGGTCTCAATCCATCAGTGCAACAAGAAACAACTGTTCCCGGTTTTTTAATCCAGAAGAAATCGCCGCCCATTGCAAGCACTACTACGTCTCTTTGTATGTCCGCCCAAGCCCAAGAACAAAATCCTTCAGGCATAGCAAGGTCCTTCACAAAAAATTCTTGTCCTTCTTTAAACATGGGACATTCACTTTCTACAGTTTCTTTACCATACTCTTTCAAAATGTCACCAGTCTGAACTCTCTTCAGTACCGTGATCTTAACATCATATGGTTTATCCAAACTTAACACCAAATATCAGTAATACTATACAAGTTATTCTTAAAATTATATAAAATTTTAATTATTAACTTGTTACTAGTTATCTCTATTATCTTGTTTATATGTGATTATATGGAGTATTATTCGTTTGACTTAGTTTTCTATTATATTTTTTTCTTTCACTACCCTCTTCAATAAATAACTAAATCTACAATTATTAAAGGAACTTAAGATAAGTAGTTCTAAGAGAACCTAAAATTTGAGTAAGGTGAATAATAATGAGTGTTACCTGTAGTTTGCAGAAAGAGAAGTCTTCCAGTATACATAACCAAATTACTTACGTGAAAGTTATGCCTTTAAGAACACTGGCTGATACCGATAAAATCCTTGATGAAGTCATTAAGGGACATATCCTCATCATAAGAATAGCTCCCTTAGGGAAATGGGACATAGAAGAAATGAAAAGTGCGGTCAATAGGCTTCGTCATTTCTTATCAGAGCGTGGTGGAGATATCGCCCGCTTAAGTATGGAGAGGATAATAATTACTCCTCCAACCGTAAAGATCTGGAGAGGCGAGTAGTCTACATAGTATTCCTAGTGCAAACTTGAAAGGTGTGTTAGACTCAGTCTCTTATTACTTTCTTAATCTTCACTATCTTATCATGAGGAATATTCTTCATTTTATGCGTCTCACGACTGTGAGTTATGATTTTCTGCATTAATTCATCCATGTTTGCAGCTGATACTTCAAAAGTACATCTTAAGCCCATATCTGCACATTTAAATGATGGCATAACAATACTTTATACTCTTAATCTTAATAAAGTAACTCTACTAGGATGATAATCCCTAGTACAAGACCCGTTTATCGCTTTCCTATACTATATTCCTAAAAAAAGCAAACTTCATTATTCTGCTAGATACAAATTATGATCTACTAAATGATTTTATGCAAGTTACTATTTATATGAGCAATAAAAATAATTAACTTGCTTGCTACATTAATTACGTTAAATATTCTAGGTACTAGTAGATTCTATAACGCTTTTGGTATGATTGTAAGATCGATTTTTATTCTATTTATCGAAAGAGTAAAAAAATGATTATAGAAGGGGAAAAGTGTGAAGTCTAAAGTAAAGGGAATGAGCAGTGAGAGAATCGCTGAAAGCATCCTCAAAAAGCTTGGCTACACAATACTCGAAAAAAATAAGAAAATTACTTTAGCTGGTGTTGAAGCGTTTGAAGTTGATTTCATCGTAAAAAATGCAAACGACGTAGAGTATATTGTTGAAGTAAAAGCAGGGAAAGTTTCAGTCTCAGATCTTCGTCAACTCTATGCAGATAGTAAAATCCTTAACCTAAGCCCCTTACTGGTATGTAAAGGACTAACTGATGAAGCATCTCAGGCAGTAGTGAATGAATTAAATATTAAAGTTGTACCATTCAATGAATTTTATCTGCTTCTCGAACCCGAAGAGTTGGAGACAATAATCCGATCTGCTGTAAAAGATGTATTAAATGAATATGGATTTTATCCACTGCCACCATGGGATATGATAGGAAAGACAGAACTCCAAATTTTACAGAAAATCGCAATTAGCGATAATCTTGATGAGGCAGCCTCAAAGTTACATATCAAACCAGTTACTTTAGGAAAAAAGTTAGGCGAATTAAGAGATAAAGGAATATTACCTCGACAACCGCAAACCTATTCAGTTTTAAGAAAATTCTGCCAACAGATTTTACGCCGCTATGAATATATCAGTAGACTAGATAGGATCGAGAAAAAACTCCGTTAACTCTCGATTGGTGTCACACTTCGAATTGGCGCCCTGAAAATATTCTATTTACTCTTTTCTAGTAATTTTCAGTAACTGCAGTAATTTCTTATCTCTCTCATCAATGATATCAGCTATGGATTCACCCGTATAATCATAGAAACCTTTTCCACTCTTCAATCCTACAGTACCCTCACCTATTTTTTGTTTCATTATTTTAGGAGGTTTATATTTCTCTTCTATCAAATTATTGTAGAGATACTCGAAAATTGAATACCAAGTGTCTATCCCTGCACGATCCATAAACTGGAAAGGTCCTTCAAAACAGTAACGCTGTCCAAGATGATGAGTCCACACCAAATCAACATCTTCCATACCACAAATCCCTTTTTCCACAAGATCGATAGCTTCAGAGAGCACTGCTGTCTGTAACCTGTTCACAATAAAACCGGGAGAATCTTTACAGACAATAGCAACTTTTCCTACAGACTTGTAAAATTCTTTCATGAATGTAATTGTCTCTTCAGACGTTCCAGTTCCACGAACTATCTCTGCAAGAGGTCGAATATGAGGAGGAAGCATCCAATGTCCCCCTACAAACTTATCTTCTCTCTCCGTCACTGAAGCGAGTTCTGAAATACTAAAACTTGATGTATTAGTCGCTAAAATGGCATGTTCTGGAGCTAATTTACTTACTTCTCTCCAAAGCGCCTTTTTGAGGTCCATAAGTTCTGGCACAGCTTCAAAAATTAAGTCTGCCTCAGATACAGTTGACTTCAAATCAACCAATGGTGTAATAGAAGACTTGAGTGACTGTGCCTTCTCTTTTGTGGTAAATCCCTCGTTGATAAATTCATTAAGATTAAGAGAGATTCTTTCCATCGCTTTTTGAAGTATCGCCTCTTCTGTATCTCTCAAATAGACTTTAAAACCAGCTCCAGCGCAGACTTGAGCAATACCATGTCCCATAGTACCTGCACCTATTACAGCTATCTTCTTAATATCATCTATTTTCATAGAATCACTATCCATTTATTCCTGATGATACATAACCAGTAGATGAATATTACGATCTCTAGCATACAATAATAGCAATCAATTCTAGAAACACTTTAGATAATACTCTAACTAGATAAACTGTAGCTACAGTAAATCTTATCATGTGTATACTAGTATACATGATCGTTTAAGGTTGTACTAATTATGGAATCCGATCCTGTTACTGAATTTAAAATGAGAGCTACTAAATCATTTTGTTTATATAAGGAAGCTAAGAACTTGGTACCCGGTGGGGTAAACGCTAATGCTAAATTCTATGCTCCTTTCCCTCTCTATGCTAAAAAAGCAGCTGGCTCAAAACTCGTCGATGTCGATGGAAATGAATATATAGATTTTCTCTTAGGTTTTGGTCCACTTATACTCGGTCATGGACACCCAGAAATCATCGATGCCATTCATAATCATTTTAAAGAATTTGGGACGAGTCTATTTGGTGCGCAAGACGAGTTTATGATAAAATTATCGAAAAAATTACGTGAACTACTTCAAAACAATTTTCTTTACCGTTACACAAACTCTGGAAATGAAGCAACTCTCAATGCTTTCAGACTAGCTAAGGGATCCACTGAAAAAATGAAGGTAGCTAAGTTTGAGGGGCATTACCATGGATGGCATGAATATGCCGATGTAAGCGTGTCACCTCCATTAGATCGTGCTGGCCCTGAATTAACGCCACATCCTGTTCCTCAAACAAAAGTCCTCCCAAAGTATATACTCGATAACTCGATTATTCTTCCATTCAATAATATTGAAGCTGTCGAAAAAACCATCAGAGAAAATAAAGATGACCTTGCTGGTGTTATCCTAGAACCTGTGGCAAGAGGTTACATGATACCCTACAATGATTTCCTTAAGGAATTAAGGGAGGTTACAGAAAAATATGATGTATTACTCATCTTTGATGAAGTTGTGACTGGTTTTAGGATGGGTTTAAGTGGCGCTCAAGGTTTCTTTGGCGTAAAACCTGATATTATTACGTTAGGAAAAATAGTTGGTGGTGGTTTTCCCATCGGAGTCGTTGGAGGTCGAACTGATATACTGAATCAATTTTCTCCTGAAGAAGCACAATCAGTTGATGATGTCATCTTTCACAGTGGCACATTTAATGCAAATTCAATAACTATTAGTGCGGGTTTAAAGACTCTTGAAATTCTGCAAAGATCAGGGTCCTACAATCATATTGAGGGTTTAGCAGCTGATATCAGAAAAGGTATTAGTGATATAGTTGAAGATCATAATATTGATGTACAGATTACTGGGATTGGATCAATATTTAACATCTTATTTACCAATTCACCAATAAGAAATTATAGAGACTACGCGAGAGCTAATCATCATAAGCGTTGGATATTTGATTTAGCGATGTATAATAAAGGTATTCATTTAGCACCTCAACATTGCAGCTTTACTTCCTTAGCTCACTCAAAAGGAGATGTTGAAGCGTTATTACATGCTACAGAAAAATCATTAAAGGAAACACAGACATAACGTAATACATGAAAGTATAGCAGATTAGACTTTCTCGTAAGGATAAAGTTAATTATCTGGCTTCGATGAAGTCTTCTTTTTTTTCTTGGGTATCCTATTCTCTTTTTTTATCCTTAATTTTTGATTCGAGAATAGTAAGTCTTTTATTCATTTTTTCGAGTGCTTCTATAACTGGATCTGGAAGTTCTCCATGCTCAAGATCTATAGGTGGCTTTGGTTTTTTTCGTGGAATAGGTCTTCCTGGGATTCCTACTACAATGGAATTCGGTGGACATGACTCAATCATCACTGATCCAGCGCCAATTTTTGATCCAGCTCCTAGGATAATGTCTCCAAGTATTTTTCCCCCTGCTCCAATAACGACGTTGTCTTCGATTGTTGGGTGTCGTTTTCTCTTTTCGGTGCTGGTTCCTCCTAAGGTAACGCCTTGGTACATGGTTACATTATCTCCAATAACTGATGTTTCTCCTATTACCACACCCATACCATGATCAATGAAGAGATTTGATCCTATTGTTGCTCCTGGATGA
>CAZAXO010000157.1:0-5801 GCA_964489085.1 uncultured Candidatus Bathyarchaeia archaeon | reverse complement strand
TGAAAAGTTTTTATAAAATAATTAAGGAGCATGAGATTCTTCTCATTGTAAATGAGAGTTTAACATCACTTGGTCGAACAGGGTTATGGTTTGAAGTGAATCGCTCTGGGATAGAGCCAGATGCGATAATATTAGGTGAAAATTTAGCTTCTGGTTTACCATTATCAGCTTTAATTGCTAAAGAAGAGATAATGGATTGGTATCCCGGCTCTCATTCATCCCGATCAGGTGGAAATCCTATTGCAATGGCTGCAGCTCAAGCTACAATAAGTACTATAAAAGAAGAACATTTACTTCCTTATTCTAATAAGGAAGGATTATATTTACAAAAGCGATTAAATCAATTGAAAGAAAAATTTATTCAAATAGGAGACATACGATGTGCAGGTCTTCTGATAGGCATGGAGATAATTAATCCTGTAAAGAATTCTCAACCCAACTTAGATGGAGCAAAACGGATAGTCGAGGAATGTTGGAAAAAAGGGATTCTTTTTGATATTATAGGAAAATCAAGTATACTGATTGCTCCAACCTTAGAAACTAGTAGAGCTCTTATCGATATAGCATTAGAAGTGCTTGAATCTGCTTTTATTATTGTTTAGGATCAATAAGATAATTATGTTAATGTGGCTATATAATGAAGGACAATAATCTATTGCCGCCGATTAGTAAATTCTCTCTCTCTGCTTTAGTTCATGCAACTGAGAATGAAAGTAAGGTAAGAAAGGCAATAAACACATTATTTTCTTCACCTCTAATGCCTAAAAATCTTATTACATCACAATTAATTAGAGGTCATTATAGGAATCCAATTACTATCTTGAATATGACAGTTGTAAATAACGATAAATTAGATAAGTTACTTGAATATCTATTATTGAATTTAAAAGAAAACGATAAAAAACTTCTCTATAATAACATATCATTATATTATCATAAGAATACTTTTTATCTTCGATTAGATAAACAATCTGCAGCAAAAGGAATTCTATCACTTAATCAAGTAGATTCAATAAAAGTTCAATTTACTTTTAGGTATTCATCAAAGCATAAAGACATTGGATTAATTTTAAAAAGGTTACTTAGAAATGAGAAAATATGTTGATTTTAAAATAAATAGAGAAATATTAGCCACTTTAAATGGTTCTAAATTAGCATTAGAATTACGGTTAAGTGGTTTTCAAGTTGTCGTCTTATCCTGTCCTCCTAATGTAGCACTTCAAAAACTTAAAAAAAATATTTTATCTCTCACCGATCATGGATTAGATGTAGCTACGAGAGTTGACATCTCTCCTACTAATCGTGCTGAACTTTTAAAATTTTTACAGAAATATCGTAGACGATTTGATATTATTGGCGTGAAAAATGTTAGTAGTAATGTTTCAGTGATTTCCGCAAGAGATAGACGTGTTGATACAATTTATTACGATTTGACTAATAGAAGATTATCTTTTACAGAATCGATAGCTCATATATGTACTAGTGCTCTAGAGATATTAATACAACCTCTTCTCTATGTTTCGCCGAAAAAAGATTTACATAGGATATTTCAACGCTTACATCGAGAGGTTACCATTGCTTCTAAACATAATATCCCTATCATTCTATCTAGCTCAGCAACAAATATTATGGAGATTAGGGCAGCAAGAGATATTGCTGCTTTTGCTCAGTGTCTAGGATTAAAAATGATTGATTCTCTTAATACTGTATCTACCTATCCCATGGAAATAATCGATAGAAACCGCTTCAAATTAAGTGGTCATTATATTATGGATGGTGTAGCTGTTCATAAAGAGGATAAGTGAAATGCCTAAAATTTATAGTCGATATCTCCTTTTAGATGTTTCAATAAATGAACCGATCTCACTTGACCTTGTTTATTCAGCAATAACTCGTATCCTTCTTCATTTATTCGGTGAATTTGGGTTAGCCTCTATCAATTTGAGGAAAATTTATTCGAAAGATTCTTTTCTAGTTATACGTTGTCGAAGAGAGACAGAACATCAAGTTAGATGTGGTATATTATTACTAGGATCTGTATTCGAGACGCCAATTAAATTACGTATTATTAAAAGTTCAGGCACATTAAAGAGTTTAAGATCATTTCTGAAAAAACCTTCTCCAAATGATTTATAAAGATGTAACTATAAAGATGCAAGAGATCTTAGAGATTTATTTAAGTAATCTTGGTATTTGAGGTGTAATAAATGTCTATGTTTTCGCAACCAGGAGGATATGACAGGGCAATAACCGTATTTTCTCCAGATGGAAGATTATTTCAGGTTGAATATGCTTCGGAAACTGTGAAAAGAGGCGCAACTGTACTGGGCATTACATGTTCTGAAGGAATAGTATTAGCGGCTGAAGAACGGACCACATCTAAGCTTCAAGATCCCTCGTTCATGTGGAAAATATTTCAGATTGATGAACATATAGGAGCTGCAGTAGCAGGTCTAAGTTGTGATGCTCATATCTTAATAGACCAAGCAAGAGTTTACGCTCAATCTCACAAACTCTTATATGATGAGCCTATTACGGTTGAGTCTCTTACTCGTCGGATTGGTGAAATCAAGCAACTTTATACCCAGCATGCTGGAGTGAGGCCATATGGTCTCTCAATATTATTTGCCGGAGTAGATTCTAAAGGTAGCCAACTTTTCTGGACAGATCCAAGTGGAGCATTTCTTGCATATAAAGCGTGGGCAATAGGTGCAGGTGGGGAAACAGCTAATGAGATACTGGAAAAAGAATATGTTACGAGTATGACTCATAAAAATGCAATTAAATTGGCTTTAAAATGTATGATCAAGATTTTTGAAGGAGAAGTAGATGCGAAAAAGATTCGATTAGCAATCGTTTCATCTAAAACTAAAAAATTTCAATATTTATTATCTGGCGAGATTGAAGAAAACATTAAAACGCTTCGTTAGCAGGGTAGAAGTTTGAGTCAGAAATATACGATTGCACGACTAACTGTTGAAAAGGATAAATTTGAGATACTTGTTAAACCTGATCCTGCACTCAAATATAAACAAGGTGAGCAGATAGGTATTTCGAAGATACTTGTAATCGATGAAATATATAGTGATGCTAGTAAAGGCTCCCGTGTTTCAACAGATACTATTTATAAAATTTTTAAAACTCAAAATATACAAGAAGTCGCTGAAACGATATTACGTGAAGGAGAATTTTTAATTACTGCTGAACAAAGACGAAATCTTATCAAAGATAAAAAGAAGCAGATCATTAATTTTATTTCAAGAAATTGTCTAGATCCTCGATCCAATACTCCTCATCCTCCACTAAGAATCGAACAAGCAATGGAGAAAATTCGAATTTCTATAGATCCGTTTAAACCGGTGGAAGAACAGGCTAAATCGATACTAGATATGTTAAAACGCGAATTACCTATAAAGATGGAAAATCTTCGATTATCAGTGTTAGTTTCTTCTTTTTATTCACATAAAGCTTATGGTGTAATAAAGACTTTAGGATCTATTACGAAGGATGAATGGTTAAAAGATGGGTCATGGTCTGGTATTATTGAAATACCTGCTGGTATGTATGGATCTTTCGTTGATAAACTGGGTAAAATAACCCAAGGTACTGTCCAGATAAAAAAGATGTAAAAAGAGAATGATATATAATGCCAATAAATGTTAAGAAAAAACAGATTGTCACACCAGGTGAAGTATTGGCTGAAGGTGATTACGCCATTGGGTATAATACCCAGAGAAAGGGCAAAACAATTTCTGCGACGAAAATTGGATTAGCTGAGATTGGTGAAAATAGAATATCAGTTGTTGGCCTTTCAGGATGTTATATTCCTGCTGTTGATGATCAAGTAATAGGTCAAGTAGAAGGTATTGGATTATTTGGCTGGCAGATTGATATCGATGCACCTTACTCAGCTACTCTTCAAGCTTCAGAAGCTGTAGATAGACGTCAAGAAGGTACAAAACAAGATCTATCAACGATATTAGCTATGGGAGATTTAATTATTGCGAAAATCTTAGCTTTCGATAGAACTCGTGATCCTCTTCTTTCAATAAAGGGAAAAGGACTTGGAAGGATCACATCTGGAAGAATAGTAAGGATATCTCCTGCTAAGGTGCCTCGTCTTATAGGTAGGAAGGGTTCGATGATACATATGATTAAAAAAGAAGCTGACTGTCAGATAATAGTCGGTCAAAATGGGCGGATCTTAGTTTCAAGTGGATCGCCAATAAAAGAACAGGCAGCTATTGTTGCTATATGTAAGATTGAGCAGGAGGCTCATCTTGAAGGATTAACAGATAGAGTTCGAGAAATGATACGGAGTGATAAGAAATATGATAAAACCGGGGATAAATAAATTAAATAAATTAATTGATGAAAATGGACTTAGAGTAGACGGAAGACATTTTGATGAGTTACGTCCAGTTAAACTAGAAGTTGGTGTACTTGATAAAGCTGATGGATCAGCATACATTGAACAGGGAAAGAATAAAATAATGGTTGGAGTCTATGGTCCACGAGAAGCTCATCCAAAACATATTATGTTAATAGATCGTGCTGCTCTACGATGTCGGTATCACATGGCCCCCTTTTCTGTAGATGATAGGCGTTCACCAGCTCCATCTCGAAGAGATATGGAACTCTCAAAAGTTATCAGAGAAGCTTTAGAACCGGTAGTTATGTCCAAACTATATCCTCGTACCACTATCGATATATTTATTGAAATTCTTCAAGCGGATGGTGGAACAAGATGCGCAGGAATAACGGCGGCTTCACTTGCTCTTGCAGATGCGGGAATCCCGATGAGGGATCTTGTTTCTGCATGTGCAGTGGGTAAAGTTGATGGCCAAATAGTAGTAGATTTATGCGATATAGAGGATAAGGAAGGTGAAGCAGATATTCCCTTAGCTATCACACCTAATCTTGATTCAGTAACTTTATTGCAAATGGATGGAAAAATGTCAAAGGAAGAATTTGAGAGAGGAATTGATCTAGCTATGAAAGCATGTATGGAGTTATATGATGATCAGAAACAAGCTCTGAAAAATAAATATCTGAAGATAGAAAAATCAATTAAAAAAAGTGGAGATGAAAATAAGCAATGAGTGTAACACCGCATTCTTCAATCATTGCGAAGATAGAACATAAAACATTAACTGATCTCATTAAGAAGAATAAGAGACTTGATGATCGCTCGTTTACTGAATATCGGAATATTAAACTTGAAACCGGGTTAATTGAAAAAGCGAATGGATCAGCTTTTATCGAATTGGGTAACACGAAAGTGTTGGTGGGTATTAAGGCTAGTTTAGGTGAACCCTTTAGTGATACACCCGACAAGGGAGTACTAACGGTGAATGCTGAACTTGTTCCAATTGCTTCTCCATTATTTGAACCAGGTCCCCCTAGTGAGAATGCGATTGAATTAGCGAGAGTAGTAGACAGGGGTATACGAGAATCTGAAGCTATTAATTTGCATGAGCTTTGCCTTTTACCCGGAAAACAAGTTATTGTTATTTTTATTGATATCTATGTACTTGATTATGACGGAAATTTGATAGATGCATCAGCAATGGCATCACTTGCGGCTTTGCTAACAACGAAAATCCCAAAATATAACGTAAAGAAGAATGAACAGATAGAAATGAAAGATAAGATGATTCCTCTTAATATAGTTAATCATCCGATTACAATTACCGCTGCTAAAATAGGAAATTCGTTGATTTTTGATCCATCATATATGGAAGAACAAGTAGTTGATTCACGGCTCACAATGACCATCGATAACAATAATAATATCTGTG
>CAZAXO010000156.1:0-5813 GCA_964489085.1 uncultured Candidatus Bathyarchaeia archaeon | reverse complement strand
AGCTAAGGAAGACCCTAATTACTTTGAATTTAGTGTTCAGGAAGTGAGAGCTATTGGAGTTGCTCCAACTCCGTATATGGATGAGATGAGTGATGGAGATGATTTTTATGATAAACTAGAAGAAATCTCAACTACGATAACATCCACGACAGAAGAAATGAATAATCTAAAAACAAGCATAGAGACACTAAATACCATTCCTTCAGATGTGGAAGAACTATACTCGGAAGCTGAAAACCTATTCATTGTAGGTAAATATGATAAAGCGAAAGAACAAGCGATTAAGGCTTTAGATATGCTTACTCTCTCTGGTGACGCGACAACAACGATAGTATCGACGAAAGCAGCAACCTCACCAGAAAATGGAGACGGAAATTGGGTGTTAGGCGCTATTTTCTTGATTATGCCAGTTGCTCTCATAATTCTTGCGGTGTTATATGTTAGAACTAGAAGAAAAAAAGGTTCTCAAACAGATACTATTCAAATGCATAGAACTCAACCAACTAGTATGAAGCATTGTATAGAATGTGGTAAGCAGCTTCCTGTAGAGGCTGAATTCTGTAAATATTGTGGTAATAAACAATCAGATTAGTAATCTGTTAAGGATATAATAAACTAAGTTATTAACTGAATATTTTATATTTATTATTAATTTATTAAAGAGAGTATTTTGGTATGAGTGAAGTTGACTGGTGAAAAAATAGTAGATAAAATTACTGCTTTGAAGAAGGAGAAGAATGCAGTCATACTAGTTCATAACTATCAGAGACCGGAGATATATAAGGTTGCAGATTATATAGGTGACTCGTTAGAACTTAGTAGAAAAAGTGCAGATACTGAAGCAGATTACATCATATTTTGTGGGGTTGACTTCATGGCTGAAACAGCAGCTATCTTAAATCCTATGAAAACAGTTTTACTCCCAGTTTTAGCAGCTTGTTGTCCAATGGCTGCTATGGCTAATGTTGAAGAATTGAAAAAAGTAAAACAAGAATATCCAAAGGCAGCTGTAGTAAGTTATGTTAATACATCGGCATCGGTAAAAGCTGAATCAGATATTTGTTGTACAAGCGCAAATGCCGTTGAAGTAGTAAACTCACTGGGACAGAATGATATCATCTTTGTTCCCGATAAAAATTTAGCGTTATATGTGGCTAGATATACGAAAAAACATATAATTCCATGGAATGGTTGGTGTTATGTTCATAATAAATTCTCTGTAAAAGGATTAAAAGAAGCACGTCGTATACATCCAAATGCTGAAGTGATCGTACATCCTGAATGCACCCCAGAAGTTATTGATCTGGCTGATTATGTTTGCAGTACAAGTCAAATGTTGAGGAGAGTTAAAGAAAGTAGCAAAGATGAATTTATTATTGGAACGGAAGTAGGATTAATAGAGCGCTTGAAAATTGAATATCCTAAAAAAATTTTTTACAGTGCGCCTCCTGGATCTACTTGTATTCAGATGAAAAAGAATACGCTCAATAGTGTTTTAGAAGCATTAGAAAAGAATCAACACGTCATAACGGTACCTGAAGATATTAGAATTAGAGCAAAAGAAGCATTAGATAAAATGTTAAAGGTATAAAATATCTATCTAGAAGTATTATTAAGATTGTAATCTGTTTTCTTGTTCAATATCTATGTTATTTGAGAAGTATTATAGCTCTCACTGGACAGGCATCTGGGCATCTATCACATTGAATGCACTTATCTATACCAACCTTAACTTTTTGATCGGTTTCATCTCGATAGATAGCATCAACTGGACATAAGGTTATACAATGACCACAATGGATACAACGCTCCGTTATCTCTATAAGTTTTCTCCTTAGAACTTTTACATCTCTTTGCTCAAATGCTTCGATAACTTCATCTACTCTGTCATCAGGAATTTCCAGTAATACTCGACCGCCCTCGTCATCTACTAGCACCTTAAGTATGTTAAGGTTAACTTTTTTCTCTAATGCGACCGAAGTTATTGTAGGTTCATTAACATTCTTCGTACTAAATCGTAGTTCAGCTTTCACTCTTTCATCCTCCCATATTCTTTAGCAATTCTTTCCGATGTTACAATGCCAATAACCTTGCCAAATTTATTAATGACAGGTAAAGCTGAAATATTATATTCCTGCATCTTTTGTATACAGGATCCAAGAAGATCTTCTGAAGAAACAGTAACAACATCTTTAGTCATAATCTGTGCAAGATCTTTAAATCCCTTAGCAACTGCCTTTGTTATATCGAAGGAAGTGAGGATTCCTTTCAATCGTCCCTCTTCATCAGTTACAGCTATGTGATTAACTTCTTTCTCAATAATTTTATCAGCTACTTCACTTATTTTATCATGTATACTACAGGTAATTGCGTTCTCCATAAGTGATTGAGCATCGGGCTCGCCTGTCACTTTCATAGGATTAACCTTGGTTGTGGTAGATAATTTATCTACAGCTGGAGTTAAGTAGAACTCGCCTGAAGAAATCTTATTCTTTAATGTTCCTGCAATATCTCGCGCAACATGTAAACTTGAGAGAGGTTCTACTGGGATCTCGGTATTCCCTACTTCTATCTTACCAGATTTAAGTTCAGCATAGTCTGTTGCTTTTAGGATAGGTCGTGTCCTTCTAGGGACACCATAATCTAAAAGATTTGTTTGTATTTCTGCATCACTTATCGAGGTTGATTCAGCTAAGCTAAGGGAAAGGATAGGTATGGGTACTCCAATACCAACATAGAGAGAGGTACCATACTTGGTATATGATGCGCCTTTTAAATAGGCTGCGTTCATTTGTTTAAGATCTCCCTTGACCATAATAGTACCAAATCTGTTTTGAGGATCATGTTGTGTACCTTCCCCAATGATGTATCCGATACCCCCGCCTAGAAAAATTCTTGTTCCTATACCAATAGATTCATAATTTGGATCGTTGGATAGGGGATTCAATGTGCCCGCACCACTATACGATGCATTTCCATATTCAGGGAGAAGCTTACCCATATACGTGTAAATCACTTCATCTCTACCATTCGTTGCTGCTGCATATCTTTGATAGGCATTGCGTGGATTGCAGAGTATAGCTTGATTCAGATCATCAATGGTAATTTCAGTTTCCACCTTTTTCCTAGGATAACAATCGGTTCCATATCCTTTCGATTCAACATGAATAGATTTGCCCGCAACTAATTCTTCTATAACATGGCCTCCACCATATTCGAATGGTCTCTCTGGATCCATCTTAGTTGCCCCAATGTAACAATCAACAGCTGCGTTTCCATGATATGCTTCAACACCATTCAATGTCAATGTTTCCATTTTAATGGGGGGATCAGAGTGGCCGAAATTAAAGAAGGCACCTGAGCCGCACATTGCTCCATAGGTTCCTGAAGTAACCACATCAACTTCCTTAGCTGCTGCTTCTACTCCTTTACTCTTAACGATATCCTCCATTTCTTCGGCGGTTACAACTATGACTGAACCTTCTTGTATCTTCTCGTTAATCTCATCTATTGTGCGTATTGCTTTTTCCTTCTTCGTCATTCGTTTTCCTCCAATATTGAATAGATCATCAATTAAATGATTCCAATATTAATATTTAACTGGGAAAATTATTCCATATGGAATCAAAACATACTCACATCTAAATTACTCACTCATTACATCTATCTTACTCAACTAATGATATGCTTATTAACATATAATAAAGGGGTGAAGCTAGTCGGGATATGAGCTATATTTTAGGATCGTATCATCACCAATAACATTTTAAATTTTGTTAGAGCGTTTAGAGAATGTGGTTTATTAGCAGGCATGATGATCATTTCATTCTTCTTTACACGATTAATTTTACCAGATATCGTGACATTAGCTTCTCCATCAATGATATGAACTAAAGCATCAAAAGGAGTTGTATGTTCACTCAATCCTTGATCTTCATCAAAGGAAAAAAGAGTTACAGTACCTACATTTTTATCGATTAACGTTTTACTTACTACAGAACCTTTTTGATATTGTATTAAATCTGCTGCAAGTATCGGTTTTCCTCTGAGATCCACTAGATTGTTTGAATTTGTAGTAACACTCATTCTTGATTAACTCCATTTCATAAGCTCATTTTATATATTGAATCTGGGAATACTTAGTTTTATTTTATTTTTCCGCACACGGGGCAATCATTTGCTTTAAGGACAGATAGATAATCAAATGACATATAAAAACCATCGAATAGCAAGAGTTTACCTACTAGGAGCTCACCTATACCAGTTACTAGTTTTATAACTTCCATTGCTTGGAGAGAAGCTATGACAGCGGGAGTTGCTCCAAGAACAGGAAATGGTGTAATTGCAGGTGGATCCTTAGGAATCAGACAACGCAAGCAGGGGCCTTCATTTGGCACAATAGTCATCACTCTTCCTTCAAATCCATAAACTGCTGCATGGATAAATGGAATTTTAAGGTCTACACATACTCTATTTACTGAGAATCTAGTTTTAAAATTGTCTAATGCATCAATAACGATATCATTTCCTTTAATTAAAGAGTGAGCATTTTTTTCAGTTAACTCAGTTATCTTTCCCTTGATTTGAATATCTTGATTGAGCTCCTGTAGTTTTTTAACGACTGAATGCACTTTACTTCCTCCTATATCCTTTTCCCAATGAAGAATCTGTCTATTTAGGTTGCTCAGTTCAATTCTTTCGTTATCTATTATAGTAATATTTCCTATACCTGCAGCGGTTAAATAAATAGATACGGGGCATCCAAGACCGCCTGCTCCTATAATCACTATTTTTACTTCTTTCAATTTCTTTTGTCCACTTTCACCGAAGCCATCTATACGTATTTGTCGATCATACCGTTCTAAGTCCTTCAAACTTAGCTTAGTCATTGTCTTCAGTCTCTTCTTTATAACAAATTACCATTAAATATTTTTATAACTATCGATTTCTTTCCCAGTGATGTTGTATGGCTAAAATAAGAGGAAACTTTTATATACATAACACTGTTATGATTAGTATGGTGGTTTAAATGTCGAAGATATCTCTAATAGTGTCATCCGATAAACTCGATAAGATATATCCTGCCGTTAATTTAGCCAGTGCTTCAGCTGCCATGAATTGGAGGACTGACCTCTTTTTTACTTTCTGGGGGCTTAACGTATTAAAAAAAGACTTTCATTCTCAGAGTGTCAGTTCTGACTATGTACAATATGAAAAACCTCTATTGAATTCCATTAAATCAGGGTCGATGCCAGGATGGAAAGAATTATTGAAAAAAGCTAAGGAGGGAGGAAATATGAAGGTCTATGCTTGCTCTACAACGATGGACACTTTCGGAATCACTAAAAACGATTTAGATGATTTTGTTGATGAAGTCGCGGGAGCTGCAACTTTCCTCTCGAAAGCTAAAGATTCTGAAATTACTCTCTTTATTTCATGAGGCGTCATCATCAAAATGAGTGATTCAACTGAGATAATTGTTGACTCAAAATATAAATCGTGTCCGGGACCAATAGTGGATCTCAGTGAAGCAGTGAAAAATGCTAAACTGGGTCAGAAGATCATACTTCTAGCTACAGATCCCGCTGCTCCTTCAGATGTGAAGGAATGGGCTATACAAGTTGGGCACAAGATTGGAAACATATCAGAAGAGAAAGGTGTTTACACAATAGAAGTAGAAGTAAGGTGACTAACTATTTCATCCGATGTAATTCAAAGTGTCAGAAACCTCATAGAGATGCATGGAACAGCAGAGAGAGAGGTATATCTGGATTCTGAAAATTCTGGAAGAATATTCCCTGAAGCATTAAATG
>CAZAXO010000155.1:0-5819 GCA_964489085.1 uncultured Candidatus Bathyarchaeia archaeon | reverse complement strand
GTCTTCAATATGGTTGATCCAACGTTTCCTGATCGTGCTCTCCAAAACAAAGGAGGATTTATTGTTGGAGGGGAGAACTATGGACAAGGATCGAGTAGGGAACATGCAGCGATAGCACCAAAGTATTTAGGAGTTAAAGCAGTGATAGCAAAGTCCTTTGCTCGTATCCATCTTGCAAATCTGGTGAATAATGGTATTGTACCCCTCATCTTTGCAAATAAAGAAGATTACACTTCCATAGATGATAATGATTATCTGGCTATAGAGCTTGCCTCCTTAGAGAAGAGGAATATCCTTATGAACAATATTTCAAAGAATATTGAAATACCGCTTGTCCACAGTTTAGGTAGTAGAGATATTATGATCTTAAAGATGGGAGGTAAACTACCTTTCATTAGGCAGAAACAGAGGGAGTAAATTATGGCGCAAAGGGGAATTGGAGAATATCATGCAAAGAAGGAGTTAGCGAAGTATCTACCAGAATATTCCAATAACGAGTTCATATTACCTGATAAGGTTGCTCGCGTTACTTCAGAACAGTCAATCGATGACGTGGTTACAGAACATCGATGGATAAAAGAGGAAAAACTTGTGGTTAAACCTGATCAACTCTTTGGAAAAAGGGGAAAACATGGGATGATACTCTTAAATGCAACTTTTAATGAAGCGAAAAAGTGGATAAACGAAAGAATGAACAAAATAGTAACTGTTGGAAAGGTAGAAGGGAAACTAACTCATTTCTTAGTTGAACCGTATGTTGAACATGACAAAGAGTATTATCTTGCCATAAAAGATCATAGAGAGGGAGACCGCATATTCTTTTCGGTAGAAGGTGGAGTAGATATTGAAGAAAACTGGGACAAGGTTATTGAAATTAACATCCCTTTAAATAAGATGATTGAAGAGATAAACTTTAGGACTCCCCTCTCTCAACAACTGAAAGGAGAAGAGCTGATAAGAATTGAAAAATTTTCAAGGGCTATCTTTAGATTTTACAAAGATCTTTACTACACCTACCTTGAATTAAATCCTTTTACGGTTTTAGATGATGGCACAGTTATTCCTCTTGACACCGTTGCGAGATTGGATGATACTGCTCAATTTTGGATGATGAAGAAATGGAAGGATATCAAGTTTCAACCACCCTTCGGACGAGAATCTACACCTGAAGAGAATTACATTAAAGAGCTTGATGAAAAATCTGGTGCTAGTTTAAAGTTAACGATTCTTAATCCAAAGGGGAGAGTATGGACTATGGTTGCTGGTGGAGGAGCGAGTGTTATATATACCGATACTATCGTTGATCTTGGCTTTGGAAAGGAATTAGCAAACTATGGTGAGTATAGTGGAAATCCGTCTACAGATGAGACATATGAGTACGCAAAAACCATTCTCGATCTCATGATCCGAGAGAAAGATCCAAGAGGAAAAATACTGATAATTGGTGGAGGTATTGCAAACTTTACCGATGTTGCTCTAACTTTTAAAGGGATAATAAAGGCGCTTCGAGAATTTAAAGATGACCTCATTGCAGGTGGAGTAAAAATCTATTTGAGGAGAGGCGGACCGAATTATCAAGAAGGATTAAAGCAGATGAGGGAGCTTGGAGAAGAATTAGGTATCCCTATCGATGTTCATGGACCAGAGATGCATATGACAAGAATTGTGAAAAATGCGTTAGGGGGTCTTTAGAGAGTAATGTCAAACACAGCTGATTACTTACTGTTCGATAGACGTACTCAAGCCATAGTTTATGGAAATCAAGAGCGTGCAGTCCAGCGTATGCTCGATTTTGATTATTTGTGCAGGAGGGAGAAACCATCAGTTGCAGCAGTCATCAATCCTACACGTGAAGGCTATATGAAAGTCTTCTTCGGAGTAAAAGAAGTTCTTATTCCCATGTATCGCACCCTCAAAGAAGCAGTTTCGAAACACCCGAATGCAGATGTTATGGTGAATTTCTCTTCTTATAGATCAGCCTATAACACAACAAAGGAAGCTCTTGAAACTCCAACTATTAAAACCATCGCCGTTATTGCTGAAGGAATTCCGGAAAGACAAGAGCGAGAACTTGCCTTGAGTGCAAAACAAAAAAAGAAGTGGATTATTGGCCCAGCAACAGTTGGCGGATTGAAGGCGGGGGCTTTCAGGATAGGAAATACAGGTGGTGCTCTTGATAACCTGAAATCTATCAAACTTTATCGCCCAGGATCAGTTGGTTTAGTTTCAATATCTGGGGGAATGGTTAATGAGTTATTTAATATTATACAGTTGAATAGCGATGGTGTTGATGAAGGTATAGCAGTAGGTGGTGATCGATATCCTGGTTCAACATTGATCGATAACCTTCTCAGATATGAAAAGAATCCAGAGATTAAGATGATGGTTATGCTTGGCGAGGTGGGAGGAACACAGGAATATGAAGTAGCCCAAGCATTAAAAGATAAAAGGATAACAAAACCTTT
Organism: uncultured Candidatus Bathyarchaeia archaeon; assembly: GCA_964489085.1. GTDB lineage: Archaea > Thermoproteota > Bathyarchaeia > 40CM-2-53-6 > DTGE01 > CAZAXO01. The sequence goes on along the minus strand of CAZAXO010000155.1, from coordinate 3,354 downwards.
GGTTGCATGGGTTACTGGAACGTGTGCAAAGATCTTTCCGACAGAGGTTCAGTTTGGTCATGCCGGTGCAAAAACAGGTGATGCTAAGGAATCCGCGGAAGCAAAGAATACTGCTTTACAAGAAGCAGGAGCAATAGTTCCAAACTCCTTTGATGATCTGGGTGAAGAAATTAAAAACGTCTTTCAACGATTAAAAAAAGAAAGAAAGATAAAAGAACAAGACGAGATTGAACCGCCCGTCATTCCAATGGACTACAATGATGCACTTAAAAAAGGTCTTATCAGAAAACCCGCCAACTTTCTCTGTACTATATCAAACGATAAGGGTGATGAAATTCGATATGCTAACCGGACTATTACAGAAATTGTTGAAGGAGATATTGGTTTAGGAGGTGTCATTGGACTTCTCTGGTTCAAGCGACTTCTCCCAGATTATGCAAGAAAATTTATTGAACTTGTTCTGATGATAACTGCTGATCATGGACCTGCTGTAAGTGGTGCCCATAATACAATAATCACAGCTCGTGCTGGTAAAGATATTATTGACTCATTAGTTTCAGGGATAACCACAATAGGTCCACGGTTTGGTGGCGCTATTGCAGATGCTGCAAACTACTTTAAACAAGCATATGAATCGGGAGCTGCTCCTGACGAATTTGTTGAAAATATGAAAGCTAAAGGTATCTACATACCCGGAATAGGTCATAGAGTGAAAAGTATTCAAAATCCTGATAAGAGAGTAGAATTATTAAAGGCATTTGCCCTCAAGAACTTTACCCATACGGATGTACTCACCTATGCTTTAAATGTAGAAGAGATAACAACTGCAAAACGAAATAACTTGATTCTTAATGTGGATGGATGTATCGGTGTTCTCTTCGTCGATCTTATGAAAAGTTGTGACATGTTTACAGAAGAAGAGATTGATCAATTTATTAAAATTGGTGGTTTAAACGGATTATTTGTTATTGGGAGAAGTATAGGTTTTATTGGTCATGCTTTAGATCAGATGCGGCAGAAGGCTCGAATGTACAGGCATCCTTATGACGATATACTATATTTATCTCCTGAAGAAGAGAAGATGTCTACGTAAGGAGAGAGTCGAATGGTAGATGAAGAACAGGTGAATAAGGCGGTTGGGTCTTTTGAAGAACTTATCCGTGAACAGCTAAAAAGAGTAGTAAAGATGAAAGAGGAGGAGGAATGGATCTGCTATACAAAGGTGACACCTATTATCATCGGAATAGTTGGAGGTGATGGCATAGGACCTATGATTTGTCAGCATGCACAGAAATTGCTTGAATTTCTTTTGCATAACGAAGTTGAAAATGGAAAAGTAGTGTTTCGGGAGATTGAAGGATTAACTATTGAAAACAGAGCTAAACTAATGAAGGCCGTTCCTGAAGATATACTTGAGAGCATTAAAAAATGCCACGTTATCTTAAAAGGTCCAACTACCACTCCGAAGAAAGGCGATCCTTGGCCGAATATAGAGAGTGCAAACGTCGCTTTGAGAAGAGAACTGGATCTTTTTGCTAATGTTAGACCTGTAAAGGTTCCAGAGCAGGAAATTGACTGGATCTTCTTCCGAGAAAATACAGAAGGAGAATATGTTCTAGGAGGCAAAGGTGTTCATGTATCCGAGGATTTAGCAGTAGATTTCAAGGTAATAACAACACAAGGAAGTGAGAGAATAATACGGCTTGCATTTGATTATGCAAAGAAGAATACTATTAATAGAGTAACTGTGGTGACAAAGGCGAATGTAGTTAAAGCAACTGATGGTAAGTTTCTCAGCATTGCTGAAAAAATTGCGCGAGAATATCCCAACGTTCAGTGGGATGACTGGTTTATCGATATTATGGCGGCGAAGCTCATAGATCCGAAGAGACGATCGGAATTTCGTGTTTTTGTTTTACCAAATCTATATGGTGATATATTAACTGATGAAGCAGCAGAAATCCAAGGCGGTGTAGGAACAGCTGGAAGTGCTAATATAGGTAAAAGATATGCAATGTTTGAGGCTGTACATGGGAGTGCACTACGTATGGTTCAAGAGAAGAGAATACAATATGCAGATCCCTTGAGTATTTTACGTGCAGCTGCTATGCTATTACGGCATATAGCTTTTCCTGAAAAAGCTCGTAAACTTGATATGGCATTAGATATCTGTGGAGTCTATGAAAGGAAGTTAAAGATAACCGGAAGATCCGATGGGGCAACCGGAAATGAATTTGCACATTACGCAATAGAAACACTAAAAGACCCACAATTAGAAGAAAGGTGGCGAAGTTTTCAATAGCTAGATTAAGGGTGAACTTTATCTGGTACCACGAAGCGCTTGTGTAAAGACATTTAGTATTTACCTTCTATTACTATCATAGTAAGTGTTGACCGTACTTTATCTAAGCTTCTTATCCTCTGATGAACCACATCTCGCAATTCATCCATAGTATCCGCTTCAACCTTCACCATTATGTCATACATACCATAAATATTATGTGCTTCTACCACATTTTTGATACTCTTAAGATCCTTCACAAGTTCATTCTCGACTCCAATCTTAGAATCTACTAACACAAAAGCTAAAGGCAAAAAAACACATCCCTACGTATTAATATATTATATACTTTATAAAATCCTATATATTTATCTTTTAAAACTATAGAAAATTAATGGAAATTGGAGTAATCCAACTTAAAAAAGAAGATAACAGAATTCATTATACATATTTATTCTTCTTATACAGAAGGGCGCTTAAAAACGGCTTAAAACATTTACTATTCGCTCTATCTAGTTATATAATCAGATTGTATAAGTTATGATAATATCCATTAAAAAATGAAATGTTTCCTATGTAAAAAGTGAAATATATACAATAGCTAATATAAAAACTACTAGAAAAGCTCTTATTACACTTCATAGCATTAATTTAATACATAAATTAAAAATGGGAAGGATGTATAATGTCTTACCTATACTATGAAAAACCTGCAAAAGTAGCTGTATGTCCACAACCCCCCCTTGAGTGCGTTCATGTTCCCCCTCCAAGAACGGTTATGGTTCAAGATCCACCAGAAGTCTACGTGCAACCGCAACCACCAATTGAATATTTAATACCCACACCACCAGACATATATTATATTCCGCCACCCGAAGAATATGTCTTTCAACCACCTCCAGTACTTCATACATATCAGCCTCCGCCTGAGTCTTATCTTGTTGAACAACCAGCTCAAAGATTTGTAGTACAACACCCTCCACAACGAATCTGTTTCTGCTGTAATGAACCAATAAATACTAGTGATGACTTCTGTCCCTTCTGTGGAGCCCCTCAGGAATAAGGCTGAGGGG
>CAZAXO010000154.1:0-5901 GCA_964489085.1 uncultured Candidatus Bathyarchaeia archaeon | reverse complement strand
TTCTCGAAGTCGTGCTTCTGATTCTCCATAAAATTTACTCATAATTTCAGGTCCATTTAAAGACATAAAGTGAGCTTCGGTTTCATACGCTACAGCTTTAGCTAATAAAGTCTTACCTGTCCCAGGTGGACCATGAAGAAGTATACCTCGAGGAGGTTCAATACCTAATTTCTCAAATAATTCTGGATAGCGTAATGGTAATTCAATCATTTCCCTAATTCGCTGGATTTGATCTCCTATTCCCCCAATATCTTCATATGTGACTTTTGATATTTTTCGGGCATCAACCGCAGTTTTTTCCGCTACTTCTATTTCTGTTGTTGACGCAATTATAGCATTCTCTCCATGTGGGCGGAAATCTGCAACGATAAAATCAAGAGGCGTTCCGAAAAAATTTATTCGAACACGATCTCCTATAGTTACAGGAATTGATTCAAGAAGTCTTACAAGATATTCTGTCCCTCCAGCAATTTCAATAGGTTCAGTTGGAGTCAATGTAAGTTTTGTAGCCTCAGGGCATGGAATAGTTTTAATGGATACTTTATCATCTATTCCTACTTTCGCATTTGTTCGAATTGTACCATCTATACGAATTATGTTTTTTCCTCTATCTTCTGGATATCCAGGCATAGCCTTTACAGCTGTTTTTCTTTCGCTTAGAAGCTGGATAATATCACCGGGATTGATATTCAATTCTGTCATTACATCTAAATCAATTCGACTAATCCCGCGTCCAACATCTCTTGATACCGCTTCTTTTACTCTTAAAGTAGCAGATTTATGATTGGATGACATATTTACTCACTAAATAATTTATGTAGTAATACTTTAAAATCTTTATTTTATTGCTTTCAATAATGATAATCTATTCAAATAACTAAAGCAACTAATGAGGCTATTAACATAGTAATATGATCAGTAAAATCGTAATACGCAATAACTTGAATTGTAAATTATCATATAAATTATGAATGCGGATAAACACTTAACTAGTATATAATATTAAACCTTACTAAAGCACCAAATTTTTTTCAGGTTTCATGATTTGGCTAAAAAAATTAAGATTATATATGCTATAGCAAGAAAATTCTTAAATGATGAACTAGCCAAGACAATATGTAAAAGTGTAGATATTATAGGAGATATAGCGGTTATTAAGATTCCCGATTCTTTAGAAGATCAACGCTTCAAATTAGGACAAGAGATTTTAAATGAAATTTCACATCTTAAAGTTATTTTAAGACAAATATCACCTGTTTTAGGTAATTGCAGAATTAGAAATTTTGAATGGTTGGCAGGTGAACATAGGACTACTACAATACATAAAGAGTATGGTAGTAGATTTGAAGTTGATCTTAAAAAAATGTATTTTTCTCCTAGACTAGGCACAGAAAGAAACAGGATTGCTAATATGGTAGATAAAGGTGAACAGATATTAAATATGTTTGCAGGTGTCGGATGTTTCTCAATTTTAATAGCTAAAAAACATAAGTGTATTAAAGTTTATTCGATCGATATAAATCCTTATGCTTTAATCTTTATGATCTCTAACGTTTTCCTAAATAAACAAAGAAATAAAGTAATTTCGATATTTGGAGATGCTAAAGTAATTACCCAACAATTTTTCAAAGAACGAATGGATAGGATCTTAATGCCTTTACCAGAAAAATCTGATCAATTTTTAGATTGTGCTGTACAAGCTTTAAAACCTGGAGGAGGGATTATTCATTATCAAAGTTTCGTTCACGCGGATAAGAATGTAGACCCGTTGTCAATAGCTTTAACAGAAATAGAAGAGAAGCTAAACAATCTCTCTTTTGAGGTTGAAGATCATCACATTATTAGGGAAGTGGGACCTTTTAGATATCAGGTAGCTCTTGATCTTAAAATAAAAAAGTAGCAGGATATTAACTCACAAATATTGTTTCATTTGAAGGCGTAATTGTAATTTTATCAGGAATATTATTGGATTCTACTGAAATATCTGATATATTTTCAGGAGATGTTTCATTTTCTTGTTCAATTGGTGATGAGGGCGGTTCCTCAAAGATAGCTTCTGCAATTTTATAAAGACCTTCAGCATTAGCAAAGGAAGGATCTGAAGGTTTTTTGAAGGAGAGATCGGATAATAATGAACTTAGAGGAGCCTCAAAAAAATAAGTTCCACCACCTGTAATTATAATATTTTCAAGCATAGGTGTACTTGCTTTTCTTAAAAAAGTTCTAATGATATCAGATATTTCCTCTGAAAAATAGGAAGCCTCATTATTAATCATTTCTTGAACGGTTTCAGCAGTTAACTCATGTATACCCTTCGCTGTATATTTTTTTAATTTATCATGAACAGATGTAGCTAAAAGACGTATTTCTTCAGCTAGTATATCCGCCTCGATTTCATAAGATAACTTGGCTCGAACACCTTCTAGTACTGTATCCACTCCTATTATACTTGTGGCAAAATCAATAATTTCCTTATCCTCCACAGCTAAAAAATTTGTAGAACCTTCGCCAATATCCACTATTACTCCTGATGCTAACTCCATTGAAATCAAAGTTCCTAAAGTTGAGGGATATATCTGAACTTCACTTAAGCCAACAGTGTTATGTAAAAGACTCTCGAGTTTAGAGAGTTCAGACTCGGATATTCGAGAGGTTGTACCTGCAATAGCTTTAGTATCTGATGGTTTTAATCTAAGTCTTTCTAATGCTTCTTGTACAACTAATGAATATGCTTCATCATTAATTATCCTTCCTTCGGCAACGGGACGAATAAGACGCCCTCTTCCTAACATTGATGCTTCCGCGTTTTCTCCTATAAGAATCATAGGTTTACGTTTCAAACGATTCCAAATATTTTGTTCACGCATTAAGACAATATCCGGAAATAAAACTCTTCCTGTAGCACAATATGCTTTACAGTATCCTGTTCCGACATCTAATCCAAGATTGGGCAATGAAACTGTTCCTCCAGCTTTAATAAACTGTTAAAAATGATATAAACATATTAAACAATTAGAAAGTAATGAATAAGAGTTATAGATATCAAAATTTTTGTAAAGCTAGCTAGTCAACAGATTATCTTGATTCATTATTTTCTTTAATTAAAGAAGATAATTTCATTATTAATAACAATATATGTTGGGCAACTTACGATTCACTAGTATTTACTTCCTATATTTGAGATGATTACTGTAATGTTTCTTTTAGAATATATTATTTTATTGATAGTTTCAATTTGAATATGAATCATTAGTTCAATCATAGCTATAGGTGGCGGCTCTCTTATGGTACCTTGTATTATAATAGGATATGGAATGAATGCTCATATAGCTGTATGTACAAGTCTTTTTGTGATTGTGTTCACGTCTATTTCCTCTAGTCTTGCTTCTTCCTCTAAAAAAACTTTTGATTTTAAAACATCTATTTTATTACCTTGTGGTACGATACCGGGATTAATCTTAGGTGCTTATTCTACGCAATATATCTCTTCATCATAGTTAATTATTGTTTTTGCTATCTTATTGTTTATTATTACTATTCGAATGTTTAGTGAAAAAAAATAAAATTTACCGCATTAAAAGTTAATCATATATTTATAATAGAAAGGAATCTTGTTGATAGTTCAGGAAACATATGCTTATTATGCTAAGTTGTTACCAAGAATTGTATTTAATGAAATAGCAGGTTATACTTCGGATCTTCTCAGTATTGGTGATGGAATAGTTATAGTTTCAACTATAGTATTAATTGTAGGTATGCCAATCCTACTTTCAATAGCAGGTTCGATGTTCATCATATGTTTAACATCGTTTTTGAGTATCCATTCACCTGCTGTTAGGTTATGTCTACTTACATTATGCTCAAGTACTTTGCATTGGAACAATAATTGGAGCACAGGTAGGCCCCTACTTTGCTAGGCGTTTAAAATCGGTGATATTCACAAGATTATTTTCTTTAGTCATAATAATACTATCTATAAGAATGCCGTTATTAGGATTATTTTTCGTTTAGTAATCATTTAGCGGATAATATGAGGTATATTAAAGTTAGTAAACTAGTGTAATCCAATCTTCGTATTTTTTTATTTTTCCAAGTGTTGCTTGGGAAAGTTGTCGACTAATTTGCTTAGTAAGATCACCTTCTTTTCCATTGCCTATAATTCTAGAATCAACTTCTAGTATCGGTGTTACTTCAGCTGCTGTACCTGTAAAGAAAGCTTCATCACAAATATAAAATTCAGATTTAAGAATATCTCTCTCAACTACAGCTACATTAAGACTTTCTGCAATTTCAATAACGCTTTTTCGTGTAATCCCTTGAAGTATAGATGCAGATATGGGAGGAGTATAAAGAGAATTATCCTTAACCATAAATATATTTTCTCCCGATCCTTCAGCTAAATACCCTCTACTATCTAAGCATATTGCCTCATCGAAACCACGCATTTTGGCTTCAACTTTTGCAAGGGATGATGATACATAAGCTCCACAAGTCTTAGCTGTTGATGGAATCGAATCATCAGGTATTCTCCTCCAAGAAGAAGTGCATACTTTTACACCACCTTTTACTAGATAGGCTCCAAGAGGAAAAGCTGCTATTGCACAATGTACAGGTGATCCTAAAAAGTTTAATCCGAATTCACCTAAACCTCTAAATGCTATTGGTCGGATATAAGAATCTGTCTTTAACTCATTTTTTCTTAGGATTTTCAAAATAATAGCAACTAGATCATTAAGTTGATATGGGATATCCATTAAATATATTTTTGCTGAAAGCATGAAACGATTTATATGTTCTTTTAACCTAAATACAAAAAGGTTTTCACCACTCCAATATGCTCGGATCCCTTCAAATATTCCTGTTCCATAGTGAAGGCCGTGTGAGAGTATGTGAATTTTAGCATCATTCCATAATACAAATTTTCCATCTACCCATATATACTTAGTTTTTATCAAATCCATTAATCTTCACCAGTTTTTTTACTCGAATGCGCATCCTCATATATTATTCGTATAGAGATACTATACTTTCAATATATAAATTACTTCTAAGTGGTCTATTATAAAAAGCGCAAAATAGTTACATTGTGCGTAATATATAAAATGTAGTAGGTTAGTTGATGTTGAAGATATAATATCTATTTATTAATTATTAATTTCTTATCGTTCATATGTGAAAATAAAATGAAACTTCAAGAAATTGATTTTACTACTTTGTCTGTTGAAGAATTTATCGATAGCAAAAAGAAAGAAATTAAATCGATAATTGGTAATAATAAAGTAATAAACACTTTATCAGGAGGAGTAGATTCATCAACGGTTACACTTCTTGCTCACAATGTATCAGGTATTAACCTTAAGAATTACGTTATAGATACTGGTTTAATGAGAGAAGGAGAACCAGATAAAATTATACTACTATTTCAAAAAATGGGTATTCATGTGGAAAAAATTCAGACACAAAAAATATTTTTTGATGCTTTGAAAAATATAACGGATCCTGAAGAGAAGAGAGAAGCAATTACTCAAACGTTTTTTAGAGATGTTTTCGGTAAATTAGTGAAGGAAACAAATATTAAATATCTACTGCAAGGAACAAATTTAACTGATATAGAAGAAACTGTTGAGGGCATCAAGAGACAGCATAATGTTTTAGCGCAGCTTGGAATCAATCCGGAGAAAGAGTTTGGCTATACCATAATTGAACCATTACTTCAATTAAGAAAACCTGCTATACGAAAACTGGCCGTTAAATTAGGATTACCAGATGAAATATCGCAAAGACCACCATTTCCTGGACCAGCATTAGCAGCAAGAGTTATTGGAGAAGTTACACCAAAAAAAATTGATATTGTACGTAAAGCAACACAAATTGTTGAGGATGAATTGATTAGCACTGACT
>CAZAXO010000153.1:0-5911 GCA_964489085.1 uncultured Candidatus Bathyarchaeia archaeon | reverse complement strand
CATTGCCACCTCTGCAAGATTTAAACCTAAATCATCCTCTAAGAAAGATTTATCGGAGATAACAATCTCTATCAGCTGGCTTACTTCTACTTCGAACTCCTTCTTAGGGGAATCACCATATATAGCAAACTCATTTCCAACCCATACGAGAGCAACTGCAACTAACTTCAAGGTAATCGCTTCATTTGGAGCCTCAATTTGAATATCTACTGGAAGAGTCCCCGATCCAACTGCAACATCCTGATTAATCCACGATCCCCCATCAACGTTACCAGATGCGAAATCCTCTTTTTCTAAATCCCATATTACCACAGAAATCGTGACATCTCGTATAAATAGATAGTCTACAGTCACTGTTGCAGTAAATTGTTCCCCAGGATCAACCTTCAATGGAGCTTCCACGTTAATTACATTTAGATAATCTTCTCGAGCGTGCTCGCTTATTTCAAAAATATCTGTGAATTCTAATAATCCATCTATATAAAATTCCACTGTCCACAAGCCCAGTAAATCTGCAGGAGCATAGTCTTTGATGGTTATATAATCCCAGGCGCTAAAAAATGTCCACGATTCAAATCCTTCATCTGAGGGATCTGTTATAACATCTTTATATCCAGGATATTCACCGCCATTGGGATCAATCCAGATCCAGTAATAAGTATGAGCCTCGTATACATCTCTAAAAGTGACTAAACTATAAACAGCTACATCTGAATCATCAAAAATTGAAGTAGGAGCTATTGGTTTCCATGGGTACTCCGAGTCATCAACTCCCTTACAGAATGTATGGTTTTGGATACCATATGCATGTATCATTAAAGGATAACTAGAAATCAAGAGAAGTATAATCATTGGGATGTCAAAACAAATAAATTTTCTAAGAGTTTTCATAAATGATCACGTAAACGCTTTTAGAAATAACATCAAATTGTAGTGGATAGTGTTAAATTATATTATTTAAGCAGTACTAAGTGAAGACATTCTTGAGGTTATTGGTGTGGGAGGGTTCGAAACCAAGGGTGGAAAACTAACATTTCTATTCTCCTTTCTCATTTTATAATAGTTAGCTGGTGCGGGAGGGCGGGACCCCATCCCCAATTTACCGGTAAAAATCTTAGTTTATCTATCTATTAGTGTATACACGTCTAATAGACAAGTAGAGAGCAATGGTATATAGTGCTGTTATTAGACTACCGATGATTCCCAATATCATGAACATCTTAGCAACATCATTAGTGATCCACAGAGTGATTAATCGCAGAATCTCTGGAAGTATATCAGCTAAATGAGAGAAATTAAAAGGAAAAACATGTAAGAGCTGTACAAGTGCTACACAGCTGAAAAATGCTCCAAAAGCATCTAGAGGACGAATAGAATTTTTTCGACCTACAATGATCTTTCCAATACTCGTAATTATTCCAAACGATAATGAACCATAGAATAGGAACTGTTCCAAAGATCCAAATGTTGAAGTAAAGAATCCAGTCGATGACGTTTGATGAGTAATAAAGAAGATTAGCACTGCTAGTATACAGATGATACCGATTACTTCTCCCGCTCTTTCAGAAAGCTTCATAACATCCTTTTCTGCCTCTGACTCAGCACGTCGGGTAAACCAGTCTTTAGTCTTACTCTCGCTCAATAGATATCCACCTATAATTGTGCAACAATATAAATGAAATCTTATCCAATTTTTTATTTAATCATTTTTTCTAATATATTTACCTGTTAGATAGGTTGCGACAAAGATTAAGATGAAAACCAGCCAAGTTCCTAACGAACTTTCAAACATTTCAAAACTCTTGTTAATCAGCATAGAAACAATGAAAATATCGAGAAGTATTGCAATTGCGACAAAGATGATGGCTGTCTGTAAGGCTGTAGTGTAGTTGAATTTCTTGAAATAAACTGCAGATATTAAAAGTGCGATTATAGGCGCTGCGATTGCATGAATTATAAGTGTATTGTTAAGAGAAGTTGTGCTCATACCGACTCCCATTACTGCACCACAAAGTGACCATATGATGAATCCATGCAACAAAAGGACAAGTGATTTGGCTATGCTTGATTTTATCATTATAATAACCCAGTAAGGTTTGTCAAACTCTATTAAATAATTTTCGAGTAATTAGACAATATGAGTTAAAGAGCTAGCTAACCTAACTTAATGCGAACTGTGGTTTTCAAAAGGATAATATTTATTGGACAATCAATTCACCATTTGAAACATTTAAATTCATGAATAAATAATTTTTCAGGAACATTCAATTAAGAGATGTTTCTAGTTATGAAGAGGCAAGACAAGAGGAAATCGGTAATATACCTATCAATGGTTCTCTTCCCAATTACCTTTTATTATCTATCTCCTGTTCTCATAATAATGGGTGCATCGGAGGGTGTCGTTAATGGTAGCTTCCTCTTCTTCACCTTCTTATTTTTTTCATCGTTAGTTGTGGGGAGGGCTTTCTGTGGGTGGGCATGTCCTGCTGCTGGTCTTCAGGAAGCTTGTTTCAGGCTTCGTAATAAAAAGGTTAGGGGCGGGAGATACGACTCTATTAAATATTTAATTTGGGTTCCATGGTTGATAATCATAATCACGGCCGCTATACAGACTGGCGGTTACTCGAAAATAGATCCCTTCTATCAAACATGGTACGGTGTCTCCGTGTCATCACCCCAATCCCTTTCCATCTTTTTTGTCTTCTCAGGGGTAATTGCTATCATAGCTCTATCTGTTGGTAGGAGGGCATTCTGTCATTACGGATGTTGGATGGCTCCTTTCATGATTCTGGGAAGAAGGATTCGAAATTATTTAAGTTGGTTATCATTACATCTGGAAGTAGATAAGGAGAAGTGTATTAACTGTAAGAAGTGCTCTCAAAACTGTCCTATGAGCCTTGATGTCAATGCAATGGTGCAAAGAGAAGAAATGGAAAATCCAGAATGTATATTATGTTTAACCTGTGTTGATGGCTGCCCTAAAGAGGTCATCAATTATTTTTTCAGGAATCGGTAACGAAAGTTACAATTTAAGATATACACTAATTACTTTAACTTTTACCAGTATAAACTCATTTTTAAAAAACCCCAATACATGTTTAATTAGCTTCTATAAGCTTGAAATAAGCGTTTTCTGGTACAGAGGGGGTGTGACCTCAGCTAGCTAGCTAAATCCAACATGACGAGCATACTAGGATTTTTTTAGATTTATTTATTATTAGTCAAACATAATTTAATTAGATTTTTCATTTTTGCTGTGCAGACGCAAACACATGTATCAGCAGCTCCATAGTAGATTCTAATCTCATTTCTATCTTTTTCAAATATTGCTCCACATGTAAAGACGACATTAGGCGTATTTCCAGTACGTTCATAAGGAGTTCTGGGGGAGAGAATTGGCGTTTCAGAGCGACCGATAAGTCTTGAGGGATCTTCAAGATGTAACAGAGCACAGCCAAGTCGATACACATTATTCTTTACTCCATGATATATCTCCAGCCATCCTTCAGTCGTTTCAATAGGCGGCGCACCTGCTCCAATCCAATCCATCTCCCAATAACCAGGTCTCGGCTCCATTACGGCTTTAGCTTCGCCCCAAAATCTAAGATCAGAGGAGTAGGAAATCCATATGCTATTATGAGCTGGTCTATCCAAGCGCACAAATTTCTCATCGAATTTCTTTGGAAAAAGTACTGCATCCTTATTGTTTGGTTCAGAGATAATTGCGATCTTATTGAAAGAGGTGAAATCTTTTGTTGTTGCAACTGCGACGCAGGGACCAAAGTGAGAGTATGCAGTATAAAGTATGTAATAGGTATTGTCTATTCTTGTAATTCGGGGATCTTCAACTCCACGCTTCTCATAGGTTTTAAACGGTTCTTTGTTACCCATGATGAAAATGGGTTCACTTGATAATTCGAAAGTGTATCCATCTTTGCTCCTAGCGAGAAAGAATCGTGATTTACCGTCTAAACCTTCGGCCCTTACTAAAAGAATATATTCTCCGTTATATTTTACTGCTGCCGCGTTGAAAACCGCGTTGCAGTGAACAGGAAAATCAGCACTTGTGAGTATTGGATTATCTTCGTATCTGATTACAATATCAAGATCAAATTCTGATTCATCCATTATTATTCACTTTGTATATCTACTTATTACCTTAAAAGACTCTTTTTTTTAAATTTAATAATTATTATAAGTACTATTGCTGCAAACTCAACCTCTATGCGCTATAGAACCGTAGTTCTAATTTATGGATAAATGAGTTTATTTCTGGTGTGGGGGGGTGGGGCCCAAACCAAAATTTACCGGTAAAAACGAGCAATAATCCTAACTAGTTAGGTAAAAGAATACAAAATACTTCCTATCTAGAAAGAAGAAACAAAAGAAAGTAGGTTCTTTAGTTAATAGAATATAGTTTTTTGATTTAGGATATGATTTTATATGTAACTATTTTAATAAGCTCTCAAGAGAAACTAGCTAGCATAAAATAACGGTAATAGGTAACGTTAAAATTTAAATTTCAAATTGTATTGAAGAATATAGTAAAATAACTTATTCTGTTTTGTTACATGCTGTGAGGTGTGTGAAATGAATAAGATTAAATATAACTCTAAGAAATTCCCACTGAAAACTACAAGCACAATCGTTTTTCTAATATTAATATATTTTGTTACATGTCAAAACTTAGTTGCTCAGTCAGATCAGGGAGTCAGTGATTTTCTTCCTACACAAGCAGAAGTTGCAACTGCATTTTCAGGTTTAAGAGTTGAAGTTTCTCAAGAATCTAAGAGTAGAGAAAGTATGGATATTGGTTACGATTTAATTGATGAAACAAAGAATATGGTGGGTTATTATTCCATTTATATAATACAAATCGACGACTACACTAAGGAACGTGCTATCAAATCTATTGAACGCGAAATTTCTGAAGGTAGCTTTGAAGGGGGTACTCAAACTCGAATAGTCAAACGATTTGAGATAGGGGAAATAGGTTTCATCAGTAAAAGTTATGGAAGCGGTACTACGACTCCTGATACTATTTTACTTGAATGCAGTATTAGGTTTATTATTGGAACCATCGAGGTCCAGACTGCTTATCATCCGAATACTGAGACTCTGGCTATAGAATATGAAGAAATAGACGGTGAACAGTATGTAGACTCGTTTATTCAACTTACTAACTTTATCGCCGCAAAGATTTCCTCAACGCTGATAATTCCTCCAACCGATAACGATGAAACCCTTCCCCCCCAAGATGATGATAGCCTTTTTCCTCCAGAAGATGATGACGGAATATTACCACCAGATGGTGATGATGTTATCTACCCTCCCGAAGATAGCCAAGAAGTCATCTTTACTCCTACATCTAATTCCAATGTGTTGTCAGATGTTGCGGCTCCCATCGCTGTAGCTTTAACTGCGACTATAGGTTCTATTGGCGTTGCTTTGACTCAAGGAGTATCACTAGAAGGCTGGTGGAGTAACGTACGTGAGGTCATTAATGAGCTGCGTAACTTTGGCTTAAACATAAAGCGCACCCACGCTGTTGAGAGAGAATTGGATGAAGTCTCAAAAAAAATTATCCATGCAGAGAGAGAATTAGATAATCTTATGAACATGTTTGTAGCTGGAGAAGATCTTGCGTCCACGTATCCAGGTAAAATAGAAGCGGGGGGAGTATATCGAATTGGACCGGATCCATGGCGAGCACGTGAATCCGGACCATATGACCTTCTCCAAGGGAGAAAAGATTTGGCTGAAAAGCTTCAGCAACTCAAACAGAAGAAGGTAATTCTTGAAGATAAGCTCTCCACCCATAACCGGTATCGATTCGTTAAACGGAAACTGCCGGAGATCATTGATGAAATAAATGAACTTGAGAAGAGAAGCGCAAAGCAGAGGATATATA
>CAZAXO010000152.1:0-5975 GCA_964489085.1 uncultured Candidatus Bathyarchaeia archaeon | reverse complement strand
GAGGAAATACGATCATATAAAACTTGGAATTGAAGAATCTATCGAATCTAAAATTGATCCAGGATTTAAAGATATACAGCTTATTCATACTAGTTTACCTGAAATTAATTTAGACGAAGTTGATGTTTCTACAAGATTTCTTAAGCACAATCTAAATGCACCTCTAATTATAGAACCAATAACTGGAGGAATCCCTGAAGCATCGAATATTAATAGGAATTTAGCAGAAGCAGCTGAAGAAATCGGTATAGCTATAGGCGTTGGTAGTCAAAGAGCAGCTCTAGAAGATACTAATATGGTCAATACTTATAGTATAATACGAGAAAAAGCTCCTTCAGTACCTGTTTTAGCGAATATAGGTTGTCCTCAATTACTAAGTGAAGAAGCAGTAGAATATATTAAAAATGCTATTAATATGTTAAATGCTGATGCATTAATAATACATCTTAATCCTCTACAAGAATCAATTCAACCCGAGGGTCAAACTACTTTTAGAAATGTACTTATTAAAATTGCTGAGATATCAAAAAAAATTAATGTTCCCATAATTGTAAAGGAAACAGGTGCTGGTATATCCTATGAAATAGCAAAAGCACTAAAATCTACTGGAATCTCAATAATTGATGTCGCCGGTTTAGGTGGAACGAGTTGGGCAGGAGTTGAATATTATAGAGCATCATCAATAAATGATTATACAAGAAAAGGTCTTGGGATATGCTTTTGGGATTGGGGAATACCCACTGTTGTGAGTTTAGTAGAAGTTTTAGAATGCAGATTATTAACGACAATAGCTTCTGGGGGAGTACGGAATGGCTTGGATGTAGCGAAAGCAATAACTTTAGGGGCTGATTTAGGTGGTTTAGCTCTTCCTTTACTAAAAGCAGCAGTTAAATCAAAGAAACATCTTTTAAATTACCTTAAGAAAATGGTTCAAGAGATAAAACTTACTATGTTCCTGACAGGATCTGCTAATATACATTCATTACAGAATAAACCTGTTATGATAACAGGTAAAACTGCTGAATGGCTCACTTTGAGAGGTATAGATATTTCGCATTATGCTCGGAGGAGCTTCGAATGAATAAAAAAACATCAAGAATACCCGGATTTTATAAATTAACTCCAGATGCTAGAATACGAAAAGTAGCTGAATTTACCACTCTTACAAAGGAAGAAATTAATTATTTGAAGAACACAGGAGCTTTAAGAATTGATCAAGCAGACAAAATGTCTGAAAATATAATTGGTACAATGCAGCTTCCACTCGGTATTGCTGTAAACTTTTTAATAAATGGTAGGGATTACCTAGTCCCTATGGTCATTGAGGAACCTTCAGTAATAGCTGCAGCTAGTAATGCTGCTAGATTAGCTCGAGAATCTGGCGGATTTCAAGTACAAAGTATGGAGTCCATAATGATAGGTCAAATTCAAGTCACTAATTTAGTTGACCCGTCTCATTCGAGATTTTTAATTTTAAAGGAGAAGATGCAACTCATCGAGGTAGCAAATAAACAGGATCCTATCCTCTTATCGAATGGTGGTGGTGTAAGAGATATCACTGCAAAAATCATTTCAGGAAATTCTGAACCTATGCTTATAGTTGAATTGCATGTTGATTGTAGGGATGCGATGGGAGCGAATATTGTTAATACTATGTCAGAAGCTATAGCGCCTATTATTTCTGATATAACCGGGGGTACTGTTTTTTTGAGGATAGTATCAAATCTTTGCGTAGAACGTTTAGTACGGGCCTCTGTTATTATTAAGAGCGAAGTAATAGGAGGCGAACAAGTTGTAGATGGTATAGTAAAAGCATATGAATTTGCAGCTGCAGATATTTTTCGTTGTGCTACTCATAATAAAGGAATTATGAATGGAATAACAGCAGTTGCTTTAGCTACTGGAAATGATACTCGCGCATTAGAGGCAGGCGTTCATACTTATGCAGCTTTACATGGTAGCTACAGACCTTTAACTATTTGGGAAAAAACTAAGGATAGAAATTTAGTTGGAACACTAGAATTACCGATAGCTGTAGGAATTATTGGTGGGGCAACAACAACACATCCTGTAGCAAAATTATGCCGCAAGATACTTGGTGTGTCGTCAGCCAAGGAATTATCTGAAGTCATGTCTGCTGTCGGGTTGGCACAGAACTTTGCAGCATTAAAGGCGCTTGTAACTGAAGGTATACAAAAGGGACATATGAAACTACATGCGCGAAATATTGCTATTATGGCAGGGGCCAATAATTCTGTGATAGATGAAATTGCTTTGAAAATGGTTCAAGAAAATAATGTAAAATTAGATCGAGCTAGAGAACTACTTAAAGAATTTTCTTAAAAGTTTAAATAGCTCCAATAAGAAACGAGAGTAATCCTATCGCCATCCATAGGAGTACCTCTGATTTTACTGACCGTGCTTTTGTAGAAGAAACATGAAGAAATAGTCTTAAGGATGAATAGATTAAACCAATGTCAGTTACCGATACTAAGATACCGTATAAAAGAGAGAGCCATCCCATTAGTAAGGGAAAAGTACTTATTATTACAGCAGTAAAATAAAATAAAATTGTTATTTTTGCAGCAAATTTAGGGCCATAAATTATAGCTAGTGTCTTAACGTTTTTCTTTTTATCGCCTTCAATATCGGCTATTCCTTTAGTTACTTCACGACCTGTATTCGCTAAAAATGCCATCAATGAGAAAGTGAGTAAAACTCCGGATAATGAATTTGCCACAGCTCCTCCAAAAACAAAAGGTAAGCTTACACATATACTTACTATTAGATTACCTAGAAATCCAGTATATTTTCCTTTTATGTTATAATATATCATTAATATAGCTGAAAATATTGCAATAAGAAAAGTTGCTAAATTTAGAAATATTGAAACAGTTACCCCTAACAAGACGAGAGACATTCCTAATATCAGAGCATCTATGGGCTTTAATATTCCTGATGGGATTGGTCTATCAGGAGCATTCACGGCATCGATTTCTCTATCGAAATAATCATTTATGCCCATTGTACCAGCTGTTAATAAAAAACCAACTGCAAATCCTAGGGGATAATTCTCTAAAAAAGATTCTCCTTTAGATGCAATAAAGATTCCAATTATTACAGCTAATCCCATCATTATTGAGTTCATAATACGAAAAAGTCTTCCAATACCATATACTACTTGCTTACCTCCTCTATTATCTAGCATGATGTCATCCCCTACAGACATCTTTCAATTCAGATAGAGCGAATATGTTTTATAAGAGTATTAATCATTTCTGCTTGGATTAAGGTTACAGTGATAAAACGATGGTATATTATGATACTATTGTGGTAGGAGCAGGACCTACTGGTCTTGTGGCAAGTAAAAAGCTTGCAGAAAATGGTTTGAGTGTTCTCCTCACCGAACGAGATGATTCTTTTGGGAAAAAGGTATGTGGTGAAGCAATATCTGAAGGATGCTTAAAGGATGCAGAACTTGACCGTTCTCCTCGCTTTATCGTAAATGAAATAACTGATGCACAAATTTATCCACCCAATGAGAAGACCCCACTATCAATTAAAAGGATGTCAGAAGTAATCGGAATGGGGTATATCTTAGACAAAGTTACTTTTCTAAATATTTTAGCTGAAAATGCGAAAAAGAGTGGCGTTGAAATAACATTGAATTCAAATGTTGTTGGAATCGTCAAAGAAGATTCTTATTTTACTATTAAAATTAAGAAGAAAAATGACCTCATAAATGCTAACTGTAAAGTATTATTTGGATGCGATGGGTATACTTCTATTGTTAGAAATAATTTTTTTACATCTTCTAATATCGAGCTGATTTCATGTATACAATATCAGATGAAGAACATTGCAATTACTGATGATCATGCAACGGAATTTTACTTTGGGAATAAAATAGCTCCAAAGGGATATTTATGGATATTTCCAAAAGGAGATGATATAGCTAATGTGGGAATAGGTGTTCGAGGGTGTTCACCTAAGAAATATTTAGATAAGTTCATAAAAAATCATCCAGATATTTTTAACACTTCAAAAGTAGTTAAAGTGGGTGGTGGTCCTGTAATTATAAGTGGTCAAATATCATCTATCATCGATGATAATGTAGTACTTTGTGGTGAGGCAGCTGGTCAAGTTATCCCTCTAACAGGAGCAGGGATACACACTGGTATAGTGGCTGGTAAGATAGCGGCTGAAACTGTGATAAAAGCCTTGGAACAAAGTGGGAAGTCTGATAAGAAGCAATTGTTGTCTTACTTGAATCAATTCAATTCGATTTATGGCAATAATATTAGAAAAAGTCGTAAAATAACTAATGTTATTGAGAAACTTAATGATAATGAATTGAATACTCTCTGTTCTCTTATTGATGGAAGTGATATTATTGATCTTGTTAATGGTAGAAATATTCAGCGTGTAGTTAAAAAAATCTTAAAAAATCCTATTTTAGCTAGTAAAATCTACCGAGCTCTTCTTTAATAATATAAATTCTTTGAGGCACTTTATAGTGAACAACGATCAAGACTACTTAACCGTTAAGAGAACAAAACCATACTATTTTTTTATTAAAAAATTAAAATTTCCCACCTCAATAAGTATTATTAAGGGAATTATTATATGGTCTCTACTTAGTGGCTGTATCTCATTCGCCATTTATTCACCTAGTTTCGAAAGTCTCATTAAAGGTTTTACCTATGGAATTTTAGGTATGTTTATTCCTGTTTTAGTAGGATCAATAATCACATATTTTATAGTAATTGATGATTCATTACTTACTTTTCGAAGATGTCTCGCATTAGCATTTTTCTCATCAGTTCTATGGGGATTTATACTTATTTTAGGGGCAGTAATTCACAGTCTAACTCTTTCTTTTTCTTTTCCTCTAAATGCTATTTATTTTGCTGTACTGATTATTCCACCTTTGCGGATGCTTTCCATTAATGCACTGTCTTCTAAAAATACATGGAGGAAATTTGCCTCATCATCTATAGAACTTGTCATTTATCTAATATTTTCAATCCTAGTAATAGAAATATCCATATCAAAGGCTATGATACTATTTATTGTATCTATAAGTTTCTCCACAATCTATATGCTATCGGTAAATAACTATATTGAGAGAAAGGGTAAAAAACAATTAAAGATTTCTCCAATACTCCTTTTCCGTGGTTTCCTACAAGAATTATTAGAAAACAAAAATGAAATTATTGAACGGCATTTGGAGAAATTAAGTATAATGGAGCAGATCCGAATTACTATTATTAAATTTAGAGATACAATCAATAAAAGCATAAGAACAGCCCTTGTAATAGCTAACTATCATCCGGGACCTTTATTGACAATAGGAAGTAGTGCTCTTCCATCAAAACTACAGAAGACTATACAAGATAAATTTGGCTTTCCTATCTTTGTTCCCCATGGCATATCTGGGCATGAACGAAATCTTGTATCACAAACACAAAATGAGAAAGTTATATCTAAAGTGATAAAATTACTTGATGAAAATTGTCAATGGGGAGGTGTTACAAAGCCTATTGAAGTGAGACATAATAATGCTATAGCGAACTGTCAAATTTTTAATAACTGTTCATTAATAACTTTAACATTGGCACCTGATGATGTAGAGGATATACCTCTAGAAGTGGAAGATGAAGTATTTCAATACTCAAAAAACTTCTTTCAAAATTCCACTCTGATAGATGCCCATAACTCTATTAGTAAAACGACTATACTCTCTAAACAAGATTTAAATAATCTTATAACTGTAGCAAAAATTGCTATCCGTAAAGCTAGCCTAATGAGAGAGTTTCCTTTTCGCATTGGGATCGCTAAAATTCATTTAAATGATTTTCAGATAAAACAGGGCTTTGGTCCAGGAGGAGGTTTCATATTATTATTAGAAATTGATCATAATTATTTCTCGTATATCATTATTGATGGTAATAATATGATAAAGGGATTAAGAG
>CAZAXO010000151.1:0-6007 GCA_964489085.1 uncultured Candidatus Bathyarchaeia archaeon | reverse complement strand
GAATAACATCAAATAATTCAGCTGCATATCTATTACTATCATGTAAAGTAGGACGATGAAAACTGAGTACAAGATGAGCTTGTTGAATTCCTTGTCTTTTTTCGGTAAGTTCCAAATTTTTTATTATTGGAGTATATTCTTTAACAGACGTGTTTTTTACTGGAAATATTTGTTCAGCTAATTCGCAAATAAGTTCAAAGTCAGTGTTACCAACAATCGTTAAAATCATGTTACTTGAACCGTAACCAGATCGAAATATTCTACTTAGATCCTCTCGAGACATTGAAGTTACAGTGGAATTTGTACCCGCGGTTGGTAAATTAAATGGAGGTCCATAGAGAAGGGCCTTACTCCGCTCTAAAACATAGATTCTTGGATCATCATAACGCATCCGTATTTCTTCAAGAATAACTTTTCGTTCTTTTTCCATATCCTCAGTTCTCAATAATGGATTTAAGGTTACATCTGAGACGATGTCAACTCCCGTTTCAACATATTTACTTGGTAGTTTATTCCAATAGCATGTAACTTCCTCACTTGTATATGCATTTATAATGCCTCCTTTTCGCTCTATCTCCTCACTAATCTCTTTTGCTGTTCGTTTATTTGTACCTTTAAATACTAGGTGCTCAAGGAAATGAGATGCTCCCTTCAATTGTTCTGGCTCATATGCAGAACCATATCTCAACGCTACTGAACAACAGACAAGAGGTAATTTTCTATGTTCAAATAATACTGTTAGCCCATTCTTCAATTTTTTTCTATAAAAGTTCATCATTTTCAATTCTACTCTTAGAAAAACATATTCTGAAACTGCTCAAGGATACAATAATCTTTTTCTTCATAGTAAGTACGTCCAATACAGAGATCATGATGTATTGGTTCTCAAAACTATGTAATATTTTAAAAATATATGGGATAAAAGGCGAAATATATATACTAATACGCTAAATCAAATCTGCAGATCTTCTAAAACTTTATTTTTTAACTATCTAAATATGCTCTTCGATAAATATAATAGGGACAAATTTTATCTAGCTAAGTTATTCAGATAGTAGAGGCGTTATTAATAGTGCCACGTTACAAATCGACATCAGAAATATTAAAGATTGTGCAAAATAAGGACCAGATCCGAAAGGTTGAACTTTAAAGTTTCACCCGGAATATATTGGTATTATTGCGCACATTGATCATGGAAAAACAACTATGTCAGATTCTCTTCTCGCTGCAGCTGGCCTATTATCACCAACCGTTGCAGGAGAAGCGCGATCATTAGATTATTGGGAGGAAGAACAGAAGAGAGGAATTACTATTAAAGCTGCAAACATTAGTCTTCTCCATGAGATAAAGAATGTTCCATATGTTATCAATCTTATTGATACTCCAGGTCATGTTGACTTTTCTGGAAGAGTTACTCGATCACTTAGAGCTATAGATGGTGCAGTCGTAGTTGTTGATGCAGTGGAAGAAGTCATGGTGCAGACCGAGACAGTAACTAGGCAGAGTGTCGAAGAAAGAGTACGTCCAGTTCTGTACATAAATAAAGTCGATAGACTTATCAAAGAGTTAAAACTCACCTCAGATCAGATTCAAGATAAGATCGCCAGGATAATCAAAGACTTTAATGCGTTAATAGATCTTTATGCTGAACCTGAATTCAAGGAGAAATGGAAGGTTAGTTTTCAAAATAATACAGTAGCACTTGGATCAGCTAAAGATCGATGGGGCTTTAATGCTCTAATGGCTCAAGCTGAAAATATCAAATTCAGTGATATCATTGAAGCCTATGAAAAAGAAACATTAGATGACTTCAGAGAGAAAGCCCCCCTCTACAAAGCTATTTTAGATATGGCCGTAGATGCGATGCCCCCTCCCCATGTCGCACAAAAATATAGAATCCCAAAAATATGGAAAGGAAAAATTGATTCTGATATTGCTAAGGTGATGATGGAATGCAGAGACGATGGTCCAGCTGTTATGGCGGTAACCAATATTATCGTTGATCCTCAAGCTGGTGTTGTAGCTACTGGACGATTATTTTCAGGCACACTCAAAGAGGGCAATCAAATATACCTGATTAATAACAAGTCTCATACACGAATACAGCAAGTATGCATCTATATGGGCCCGTATCGAGAAGTAATAGGATCAATAGGAGCAGGTAATATACCTGCTTTATTAGGTCTTTCAGATGCGCGAGCAGGAGAAACATTAAGCTCAATTGTCGATGTCGCACCCTTTGAAAGTGTAAAATATGTCAGCGAACCAGTTGTCACCGTAGCTGTTGAACCTAAAAATAGTAGAGATCTTCCTAAACTGGTGAATACCTTAAAGAAATTAAGTATAGAAGACCCAACTCTTATCACTACAATCAATGAAGAAACAGGAGAATATCTGATTTCTGGTATGGGAACACTTCACCTCGAGATTGCTACACATATGATTCAAGATGCAAATTTGGAAGTTATTACCTCAAAACCTATCGTAATGTATAGAGAGGCAATTCTGGATAAAGCAGGTCCTTTCATGGGGAAATCACCCAATAAGCATAACAGAGTATTCCTCGAAGTGGAACCACTCACCGAAGAGGTCATTAAACTCCTTAAAGAAGGAACATTAAGTGATTTAACGGATAAAGCAACATTAGCAAAGACCCTTAGAGAACAGGGATGGCCTGCAAATGAAGCAAGAGGCGTCTGGAGCATAGATGAAGGACAAAATATGATTGTTGATGTCACAAAAGGAGCACAATATCTTCACGAGGTGCGAGAAATGATCATAGCGGGGTATAGATGGGGATTAGGCGAAGGACCCATCGCTTATGAACATATACGAGGACTAAAAGCGAAAGTTGTTGATGTTTCACTTCACGAAGATCCTGTTCACCGGGGGCCAGCGCAGATCATGCCCATGTCAAGACGAGCATTATTTGCCGCATTCCTCAGTGCTGAACCATGCTTACTTGAACCTATACAAAAAATTACAGCTAAGATAAGTTCGGACCTAGTAGGAGAAGTAACGAGTGTTATAACGCAGAAGAGAGGTAAAATCGTCTCAGTGGAGCAGAAAGAACATCTCGTCTATATTGAAGGAGAAATACCTACAGCTGAAACTTTTGATCTCTCCGAAGCACTTAGAGGAGCCACGTCAGGAAGAGCACTTTGGGGTTTAGAATTTCTACGATGGGCACCTGTACCTGCATCAATGATTAAGAATATCATCGCTGAGGTACGAAAAAGAAAAGGATTATCAGCGGAATCTCCAAAAGCTAGTGAGTTTATAGAGAAAGCATAATTTAAATCTAAATGTTGATGTAGCAATCGAATTTCGATTTCTCTGTAACCAATGAACTATTAACCAATCGATTTCGCCATTTGTAATCATCAAATATATTGAAGGAGTGTCTAGGGAGATAGCGCGAATAAAGATCCCTTTACTACCAAATAGACCCGCTCCTAACACTGCAAGAGGATAACCATGATGTTTAAGATTTGAAGGTGGAGATTAGACAAAATACGTCTATTAGATAAATTAAGTAGATCAATATAGTCTGATTAATGAAATCTATCAATCTATAATCAATTATATTGATAGTATATTGGTCGTTATGAGTGTATGCTTTAGTTATATTGATAGGATACTTGAACTTGTACGCTAATCGATAATTCTCCAGGGATAATGGGTGTATCCACTTTTAATGCTGATTCTAATTGTGGAGTTGGTTGGTAACTTGATCCAATATTGATCTCAAGGGGCCCGATTATCTTAACGTTTAATGTTTTTCCTACTATATCCGCTTTCTCATTTGCATCTAAAAGAGCTAGCTGTAACGCTTGTTCATAGAGTTCCTGTATTCTCTCATCTGAGACTTGAAATTGGATTGAAGTTACTTCATTAATACCTGCTGTAACTACTTTATCTATTATCTTACCTGTTTGAGTAATATCATTTATTGTCACAGCTAGTTTACTTCTGCATCTATACCCGATAATTTTAGGTGTTTCCTCTCGCTCAGGATAGATCATGACAGGTTCTATGGTATATCTTGTTGTTTCAATATTAGGTTCTCCTATTCCATTGCTCTCTAAAGTATTTAAGACGTTAGTCATCAATTCAGCGTTTCTGTTTTGAGTATCAGTTGCTGTTTCAGCTTGTGTTACTACACCAATATTCAGTATTGCTATATCGGGTTTTGTTGCTGCTACACCTATTCCTGATACTATAATAATTTTGTCAAGAGTATTTTGTGATTGAGCTGCTGAATAGTAATTTACTTCTTGTTGAGGCAGGTATGACTCTGCAGAAGGTTCAATGACTGATCGGTATATAAGGAAGCCATTCATGACAAGAAGGATAATTAGGATAATTTTACTTATTGAATCAAAGCGATTATTTTTTTCACTCATCTATCTTCTACTCATCTTACTAAATAACAACATAAATACTCGTAATGTAACATTCTACTCTTTATAACATAAGATACTACCTTAATATCTATTTATAAACTCGTTGATATTAGTTCTTTTTAGGAATAATCAAGTATTGATTGAAAATGGGATTAACTGTAATCTATTCATTATATATTGAAAGTATCTTAGTTTAGATCTCTTGTACTACATAATTTTCGAGGGCTCCAATGGTATCAATCATTATGTTAACGGTGTATCCCTCTTCTAAAAATATCGGTGGATTTCGGGTAAAACCAACACCTCCAGGAGTTCCAGTCATAATAACGGTTCCGGGAAGAAGTGTCATACAGCGAGATAAAAATGAAACTAATTCCTCAACCGAAAAAATCATATCACCGCAGATTATATCCTGTAACAGATCATCATTTACTCGGGTTTGAAGTCTTGCCTCTGATGTATTAAAATCAGTTTCGATCCAAGGTCCCAATGGGCAAAATGTATCGAATGATTTTCCTCTCGTCCATTGAATATCTCGTTTAAGTTGACAATCACGTGCACTTACATCATTACCACATGTATAGCCAAGGATATGTTCTACTGCCTTATTCTTATCTATATTCTTCCCTTTCTTCCCAATGATAACAGCTAACTCTCCTTCATAATCCACCTCATGTTGAGCAGTTTTAGGTAAGATAATTGATTCTTGATGACCGATAATGCTCGATGTAGCTTTTAGAAAAATTGCTGGTTCTTCAGGGATGGAGTACCCACCTTCTTCAGCATGGGTATAATAGTTTAAGCCTATGGCAATAATGTTTGGTGGATAGACAGGAGGAAGATAACATTGAATTGAAGATAAAGAGAAGCTTTCACCAGTTTTTAAGATTCTTTTAAATACTTCAACTTTTACTAATTCAACATTATCTCCTTCTACTATACCATATACAGGTGCGCCGCTTTTTGGATGTGAAAAATGGATAATCTTCAACACTACCGCTTCTCCTGAGGATTACATCCAACTCTAAATCATTAGCTGTATTTGAATTTAACGAGTTATTTTTAGCCAGCAAAATCATCGATCTTAATAATAAACAGTTATACTTTCATGTTTCTCATTCGTGGTAATTTTAATATATGAAGAGTCACTTTGAACATTAGGGATTTTAATGGCGCTTTCGCGAGATCTAAGTGAATCCGATAAAGCGGTGATCTTCATCCAAGGTCTTCAATCATTTATGGGATCTAAGAAAGTATGCTCTAAATGTGGAAAAGAAAATCGGCATGATGATAAGTTTTGTCTTAAATGTGGAGAACAGTTACATATTACTAGCATAAATATGGAAGGAATCCAGGGAAGATTAGATATTAAACAAAGTTTTATAGAATTTCGATCTCCAATTTATGAGAAATTATTGAAGAAGTATTTCGTTCAGTATAGTGGGTCAGATAATCCAAAGCGTATTTTAGAGTATGACCTTGAAACATTGCTTAGAAAAGGGATGAACCTAAATTCTGCTATCGCTCATCTCCTTGAGGAGACTGATCGGTGGAAGTTTACAGATTCTCAGGAGAAGATACTTGACTTCTTAGATGTGAGT
>CAZAXO010000150.1:0-6068 GCA_964489085.1 uncultured Candidatus Bathyarchaeia archaeon | reverse complement strand
CATGGTGCTCGCCTACGTTGGATGTAATCCTATTGCTGTAAGTCCTTCTTTCTCGTTAAAATCAAACATTATGTTCATGCATTGGACTCCCTGTCCCGAGGCGCCTTTAACAAGATTGTCTATAGCAGAAAATAGTATTAGTCTGTTTAGGTGGTCATCTAACTCAAATCCTATATCGCAATAATTAGAGCCTATAATAATCATAGGGTTAGGTAGTTGATGGACGCCTTCTCGATCTTTCACAAATCGTATAAATGGTTCATCACCATATGATGAACGGTATATCTTCCATACTTTTGGGTTATCCACTAATTCTATTGGGAAGGTGTGAACCGTTGTTAAGATCCCTCGTACCATTCCAACTGCATGAGGAGTAAATGAGATCTTTATGGGGGATGATGAGAGTAAGCTCAATTCTTGTTCAATCTCTGCAATGTGACGATGTCCTACCACTTTGTATGGACGGACTCCCGTTGCTCTCTCAGGATGATGGGAGGCTGGAGTAGGTTGTACTCCTGCTCCAGAAGAACCTATTTTCGCGTCTACAACGATGTGCTCTTCATCGATAATCTTCGATTGAACCAATGGAGCTAATGGTAAGATCGCTGCAGTCGCAGTACATCCAGGACAGGCTACAAGCTGTGCAGATTTTATGGATTCGCGATAGAGTTCAGGTAGACCATAAATTGCTTTCTTTAAAAGTTCAGGATTTTTATGAGTCCAATTATACCATTTAGGATAGTCTTCCGGATTTTTTAATCGATGGTCTGCGCTCATATCGATAACTTTTATACCACATTCTAATAGTTGGGTTGCGTATTCCATAGCAGAACCGTGAGGAGTGGCAATAAAAGCTGCATCACATTCAGTTGTTATTTTATCTATATTTGGTGGACTAAATTTTAAGTCAGTTATCCCTCTAAGATTTGGATGAAATTTAAATAGGTATTTACCCGCTTGGATTCTGGAGGTTACTGTAATTAACTCAGTTTGGGGATGATTTAAGAGGAGTTTTATAAGTTCTCCTCCTACATACCCTGTCCCTCCAATTATCGCAACTTTAATAGTCAATTTCTTCACCTTTTAGCTAATTTCAATGCGTAATCAATTATCAAACTGGGAATATCTATCCCTGTAGTTTCTGTTGTTGATTTAAATTCAGTAGAATAATTAATCTCATGTACTAAAAGTCCCTTTTTGCTTTCTAAGAGATCCACCCCAAACACGCCTCCTCCAACTGTTTCTGACGCTTTTACACTGAGTTCTTCTAATTCTGGAGTTATTGGACATTTTTCTGCTCTGCCTCCTCTTGCTATATTAGTTTTCCAATCGCCTGGTGCAGGATATCGATATATAGCGGCTACTGCTTGATCATCTATCACGAAACATCGGATATCTCTATCAGGTTTTACCATTTCTTGGAGGTAATAAATTTGATAGAGGGGAAACATATACTCCCTATTCTCAATAAAGGCTCGTGCAGTATCGAGGTCTTTCAGGGGGGCTATTAGTCTACCCCAGCTCCCTATCACCGGCTTAAGAATTGCGGGATATCCTAGTTCGTCTAATGCATTTAGTGCTGCTTTCTCGGTAAATGCTAGTTTTGTCTTCGGAGTGGGAATTTTCGCTTTTGTTAGTGTTATTGATGTTAATGCTTTATTTCCACAAATTATAGCTGCTTGGAAGGAATTTATCACGTTTATTCCTATGCTTTCAAGAAAAGCTGTTAAATGTAGTGCTCGAAAATAACTTATGCATCTTTGTAGTATCGTAGATATGAATGCGTCTTTCGTTGTAGTCGCAAGGTCGAAATGATTCTTCTCTGCGTCATATAGTCTTAGGGGTACTCCTTTTTTTTTACATTTGTCTATAAGCATACGTTCGTCAGGTCGTATTTTATCATAGATGATGCCCACCGGTGTCTTCAGAAGTTATTCACCCCAGTCTTCTCTTTCTAGAGTTATTTTCTCTACTTTCACGTGATCTTCGTGAATTTCTGTTACATCTAAGTCAAGACCACAATCGGGACAAGTAATTACCTCTCTTAACATAACATCATCTGTTGCTTCAAACTCTGCAGCGCATTCAGGGCATATGACTTTTTTCCCCATAAGTTTTCACTTTTTGTATATGTGATTGTTTGATCTGCTGTATTTCGTTGGTTTTCAACCTAGTACAGCATAGTATAGGCGATAAATGAATTATTAATAAACTTTACTATTTTACTGTTTTAAATCTATAAAAATAGTAAAAAATAAAGAATATTACGATTTTCACTATTTATACTTGTTATTTCTTAAATAAATATTTAAGAATCTTGTGCTGAAGATCGTATATGTAAAAGCCTGTTAGCAGCATCTATCACCGCTTCAACTCCAGCCATAACAATATCTTCTCTAATACCACGACCATAAACAACACGTCTATTATCATCAACTAGCTTAACTGAAACTCTTGCCAAAGCATCACTTCCTCCTCCAACAGAATCAAGTTTAAAGTCTACAAGCTTAAAATTAGCTACTTTACTCATTAATCCTTGAAATGCCTTCATTACTGAGTCGATTGGCCCAACACCAAAATCTGAATTTTTGTACTCTTTTTCATCTATCCACAGTCGTATCGTGGCAGTAGGAGTAGTTTTATTACCTGTAACTACTATCAAATCTCTTAGTTCAATACGACGTTTTTCAGGCTTTAATCTCCCCTCGATTGCTTCGACTAGAGTAATTAAATCTTTTTCAGTAACCTTTCTACCTTTATCACCTAATTCTTTGACTCTTACAACTACTTCTTCAAGTTGATCATGAGAGAGTACAACTCCCATTTCTTTCAACATTGCATCTATTCCATGTCGTCCAGCATGCTTACCAGCAACAATTTTCCGTTTATGACCAACAATATCAGGAGATAGAAGCTCATAGGTTTCAGGTGATGATAGCACGCCATGAACATGTATTCCTGATTCGTGAGCAAATGCATTTTCTCCAACTATCGCTTTATTTGGAGATATTCGTATACCCGTTAATTTGGATACTAGTTGACTTGTGGTATAGATTTCTTTCAAATTCAAATTAGTTTTTAATCCATAGAGAGCATACAGGGCTAAGGCAATTTCTTCAATGCCAGTATTCCCAGCTCGTTCTCCTAAACCGTTAATTGTTGTATGAACTTCTTCAGCACCCGCCTCAATACTTGCTAAAGAGTTAGCTACAGCTAATCCCATGTCATCATGACAATGAACTGCAATAGGCACTTTCGTTACAGTTTTTATATGCTTAACTATTGTATACATAGCACGTGGGATAGAAATACCAACTGTATCAGGGATATCTATCCTATCAACATAAACATCACTTACTGCACGAACAACGTTACTTAAAAAGTCTAAATCACTTCTTGTAGCATCTTCAGCTGAAAACTCGCATTTCAAGCCATGTTCCTTCACTAACTCAACTCCTTCTACAGCTCGCATTACCACATCTTCTCTTGATAATTTGAGTTTCTTCTTCATATGTACCTCAGAAGTAGCAATGAATGTATGAATACAATCAACATCACATGACACTGCAAGCTCAATATCCTGCTTATTCGATCTTGCTAAAGCCACGGTCTCTGCATTCAATTTTTCCCGGGTAATCAACTTTATTGCTTCCAATTCTCCTTTCGAAGCAATAGGAAATCCCGTCTCTATCATATCTACACTTAACAAGTCAAGTTGTTTCGCGATTTCCAATTTTTCATCAGGAAGTAAGGCTACACCAGGGGTTTGCTCCCCATCCCTCAATGTTGTATCGAAAAATAGAACACTCTTAGGTAATACTATCTCATCCTTTTTCGATAAGAATTGTCTA
Source organism: uncultured Candidatus Bathyarchaeia archaeon (assembly GCA_964489085.1). GTDB lineage: Archaea > Thermoproteota > Bathyarchaeia > 40CM-2-53-6 > DTGE01 > CAZAXO01. The sequence continues at coordinate 2,217 of CAZAXO010000150.1, read as the reverse complement.
TACGTCATAGATTTTCTCTCCAAACACATAAAATAAGGGTAACATTTGTAAAAGAAAGTTAGGTCTACTGAATGTTCTCAACTCAACTTTAATTGAGAAGAACACGGTCACTTCTCTTTATTACTCTCAATATCTACCACCATTAATTCCTTTGTAGTATTGCTATATATTGGTTTTTCCTTAAAGAATCCTCTTAGATAATTGATTCAACAGCAATACTATACCTAAAAAAACTATTATTAATGTGAAAGGATTTGATAAAACTAGGGTAAGGCCACTATATATCAATCCATATAAAAGAGCACCTAAACTTAATCCAAATAATATCGATTTCATAATGATCTTTAATTTCAATTGAAGAAAATAAGAGAGAAGAACAGCAACCCACCAACCTACTAGCATCGTTGATAGCATGATCATTCCCATAATCCCAAATTTTTTGAAATTGGATGTTGAATCAGACGATTTGAGATGATACTTATCTTGTAATCTCCTCAGAAAAGGTTGAACTCTTTCATTTTTCTCTATACAGTATAGAAATTGTATTGAGAAAAAAGCTAATAGAAGATCAAGAAAAATAACTAATATGCATGAAAGAAGGACAGGAACTCCTATACTACAACCATTACTATTGCAAAAGGAAAACCGCCAATTAAACTGACAATAATAAAAATAGTACTATTATACAAGAATGAATCGATATAGAGATCCTTAAATATTTTTACTAAAATCTCTACCAAATGTAAATTCATGGTAGTTCATTCCAATTTAGATTTAAATCCGACACGTAGATAAATCTCCTGCCTGTTAAGTAACAAAACTTTCATTATTTATATTTCCAGTTTATCTAAAGATTAATGAGATAATACAATTGGTATCTGCTACAGTATGAAGCAAATAAGCGTGTGTGGTACCAAATGACTTTATATTGAGAGAAGTTGATTTCGTAGAAAGTTGGATGTGTAGAAAATCATGCGAGTGAGTCCAAAAATTCTGTTGATCATTCAATCAATCATAGGAATACTAATCATCATCACTGTGATATGGTATGTTGGAGCACAAGGACTGGGTTCAACACTACTCTCAACGAATTTAACATATATTGGATTTTGTTTGTTTGCCTATTTTCTCATGAATGTCTTATTCACAATTAGATTGATTAGAGTTTTAGGAATTATGGGATTTCAGATTAATTTTTTAAAGACTTTACTAATCCAGTATGGTGGAATGCTTGCAAGTGATTTTACGCCTGCAAGATCTGGATATTTCGCTGTTCCTATAATGTTGAAAGAGGAAGGTATCCCTGTTCCGGTAGGACTTTCTTCAATATTAGGATGTCAATCCATCGAATTTTTAGTAAAGATATTAGGAGGAACCCTTGCAATAGCTTATATTACTTCCCAGGTACAGTTATCTCAAGAACTTTTTATATTATCCATTATTGGATTAGCTTTAATGTCCTTCGCAAGTGGGTTAATAGCTGCTGCTATGTGGTGGAAAAAAGCTTCTGGAGTCCTAGAATATTTATCTGGAGTTCCTTTACTGGGAAGGATAGTTTCTTTTTTTTTAAGTAAGATCTCTGAATTTCAGCGGGAATCAGAGAAAGTTAAGAGTATGATTAATGAGATATTAGTATTCACCTTAACTTCATGGGTTATAAAAGGCTTTGAATGGTATTTTATAGGTTTAGCTTTAAATATCACTCAGATATCCTTGTTTGGATTTTTTTTACTCCATCCTTTAATTACTGCTTTATCATTCGTCCCTTTAACACCTTCAGGACTAGGCTTTCAAGAAGGAGCTATTGTAGGTGTTCTATACTTATTAGGTGTTAGTCCAGAGATTGGATTAGCCTTTGCAATATTAGCTCGTGTTCTATTAATATTGGAGGATTTGATAGGAGTATATCCGATATCACGTATTGGGATTAAAGCTTTAGAGACAGTTTCGAAGAATGAGTAATAAACAATAAAATGATTTAAAATAATATTTAATACACTATTTAATTCACGATTTTTATTCTCATTCCGATACAGTAGGTAACTAGCGAACAATTTTTAATTTTTTTAAATTAAAAAATAAAGACATTGGTTAACATTTTCAATTCATGAGTGTTATCTTTCTGTATCAACGATCAGTTCGGCATATGCTCTATTTTGAAGAGTTTGTCGATTAACTTTCAATTTTGTTAGTAATAACTCCAATTCTTCTCTTCCC
>CAZAXO010000149.1:0-6069 GCA_964489085.1 uncultured Candidatus Bathyarchaeia archaeon | reverse complement strand
AGTCTTTATCATCGAAGTTAGGTCCTATAACTCCATATTTTGTAAATTTACGGAAATCTTTGGTTGAAGCTAGTGCTATACGTGGGCCTCGCCGCGAATATGCAGTATATGTTATATAAAATTTTCCATAGAAGTTCGTTATTCGAATATCTTCGCAACCAAACTCCTCCCACTCAGCTACAGGTGAAAGAACCGGATCTGAAGAACGAAAATCTATTTCGACGCCATTTCGTGTTTGGACGTATCCAATGCGCGAGATCATATTGGCGTCTACTGCACGATATAGCAGATGAATTGTTCCTCTATCAACCGTAGCACCCGGATTAAATGTTCCATTAATTTCCCACTCCTTCCCTTGTCTCGGAGTGATGATAGGATTTTTATCTGATTTAATGAGGTTCAATTGTATTCATCTATCCAAGAAGAGTTGTATCCGAGATAATTTAAACTAGCTAGATTAAGTGGTTACTATTTAAATTTTATTGATATTTTAGTATAGAAATATTTTTTACACCCAGTAAAAAAATCTTCTACAGAAGACAAAGAGGTTCGAATTCTTTTTAATAAGAATATGGATTACTACTTAACAAGATGTATATACTGGTAGATGTAAACATTATTTGGTTCAAATGTCACCCAAACAAACTATTATTGAGTTTAAATCAATAATTATCTGGTTATAATGTAAAACCAAGATCTAGCTAGCTTTAAAGTCGTTAAGTTGAAGATGAATAACTAGCTAATAGAAGATTAATATTAAAGTTAAGAACTGAAGTTTTAAACTTGATCTATAATTAACTTAATAAGTTAGATGATCCACTAAATAATATTAGTTAAGTGTGCCTGTTTCTGAGAAAGAGGTGGATATAGAGGGCAGATTACTACTTTATAAGTACAATTGACACTTAACTGTTTAAAGATATAAAAAAAATAGCAGTAATTATCAATGTACTATCTCTCAGAACAAGTCTTGAGATTAGGATCAAATAGAGAGGAGAAATGTTACGAGAGAATTAATGAAAAAGATAATGATTATCTATGATTCAAAATTTGGTAATATTGCGAAGATAGCCAATGCATTGAAAAAATGCATGAAAGAATGTAATATTGACGTAGACAGCATCATCGTAGAAGAAGTGAAAATTGAAAAACTTCAAAATTATGATTTGTTAGCAATTGGAGGTTCAACATTTAAGCGAAGCATATCTAATTCTATGAGCAATTTCCTTGAAAAACTGGAGAAATCGGATATTAGAGGCCTGAGGGTTTTTCCCTTCGATACCAAGTTGAAATCTTTGATTGTGGGCAGTACAGGCAAAACAATAGAGGAAAAGTTGAAGAAGCTTGACATGATTGTTGTAAACCCCTACTACTTAACTAGCTTCGCGGAAAAAAGTGTTACTCTTCAAGATAGAATTGAAGCAACTTTTAGGCGTATCTCAGCAGACCTAGCAAGGATTATCAAGGAATAAAACTTCTATCGCTAAGAAAAATGACTAATAAATACTTTTTTTGACAACTGTTTTCCTTAAATAATAGGTTCCTAGCTAGCTAGTGGAAGAGAAAAATTCATATGTACCGATTTAAAGGAAAGCATAAGAGATATGAATAGAGATATCAATTAAGCTGAGCTGGAGAGACGCTATCAGATATTTATATTTTGGAGGTAAAAAAAAGAAGTTCTCTTGACGACTGATGTTATCAGTTAGCTAGACAAAACTCGTAGTTTAATAAGAAATAAGTTCATTTTAAACCTATTTTAGAGAATTGATTATGAAATAATTGGATGTGTTAATAAAATTTAGTATCAAGCAAGGTTAGACAGTATATAAAAACGTGCATTTTGAAGTAATTGATTGTTTATAAGATAAATGGTTTGATACTAACAATGAAAACCTACATTTTAAAATTAGGGAGATAAAAATGGAGAAGTATAGAGTAGGTATATTAGGCTATGGTGGATTCGGTCAGTTTTTACATCATTCGTGGCGAAGATTGGAGAATGTCCAAATTGCTGCAGTAGCAGGAAGATCAAGCCGTCCCAATCCTCCAGTACACTTTTATAATAAATGGGATGACTTGATCACAGATTCTGAAATAGATATTCTTTCGATTGTAACTCCACCTTCATTCCACGCATCCAACGCGATTAAAGCAATGAAAAGTGGAAAACATGTACTCATTGAGAAGCCATTAGCTACCACTATAGAAGACGCTAGACGTATTATGACTGTACAGAAACGTACCAATCGTGTGGCGGCTATAGATTTTATACAACGATTTAACCCGCTGGTGGACGAGATCGCAGCCATAATAAGAAAGAAAATACTGGGGGAATTACGCCGGGTGGATGTGGAGAACTACGCTCAAGACGAAGGACTACCAAGGGAACACTGGTTCTGGAATAAAAAGATCTCAGGAGGAATTCTGATAGAACATGGCATACATTTTATAGATCTAGTTAACAGCCTTACGGACCAGAAACCGATCCAAGTCACAGGCTCCAGATTCCGTCGCAACAACAAACAAGAAGACCAAGTCATAGCTAACGTTGTATACAATCGTGGTTTAATGGCCACCTTCTATAATTCTTTCTCCCGCCCTGGATACTTGGAATACACTTCTTTACATCTTGCTTTCGATCTGGGTCAAATCTCTCTTGAGGGCTGGATCCCCATCAAGGGGAAGCTCAAAGCAGTAGTGAATAGCGAAACGAAGGAGTTTTTTAAAAAACTACCGGGGTTTACTCTCTTAGATTCTCTATCGGTACATAAAATCAGGGATATTTCTCGTATGGAGGGATGGGGAAAGCCAGAGATTTTTATCCCAGCAAGCTTTAAAGACAAAATACGATCTGGTGGGATCGAGTATGAAGTTGAAGAAATGATAACCGCTCAAATTGAAGTCGGTAAGTCCAAACAAACTGTCTATGAAGATTGCGTACGCTTATCCCTCCAGAATTTGATCTGCAAAATAGAAAATACAAGCAATGTCTTGCGTTCGCCTCTGGAAGCAGGACTTTTAAGCCTTGAGATCGCATGTAAAGCAGATAGATTCGGTAAAGAGTGAATATTGAATTTCACGAGTACAGTTATTTATAAAAGAAATCCAGAAATTAACCATATGAGAGCTAGCTAGCTTCGGGTGAAGAGGTGGTATAATGTTAAGATATTTGGCTAGCTTAAGTCAGTAGAAAAGAATAGTATGATAGAAGAAATGGCTAAGTTAATTTTAGATAAGGAATATATAAACGTAGAAATGAAGAATGATGATAGAAATGTCTAATGAGAACTATGACTATTTGATGTCTGGTAAAAAAAGGAAGAAAGCTCAATTCAAAATCTATAAGGATAAACGAGGTGAATATCGTTTTCGTTTGATAGCACCGAATAACGAGATTATTGCAGTAAGTGAATCCTACAAAACGAAAGAAGCATGTATAAAAGGTATAGATGCAGTAATCACTCACGCTGCAGTTGCTGATATACAAGATACTACATAAAGTTAAATCAAGTTATTTCAATAGTTAATTAGCGACTCCTACAATTAAACAATTTACCTTTTCATAATACGCTGTGTTAACTATTAGAATAGACTTTATATATAATGCGAATACTGGTTATGGCCTTCGATTAGTAGAGGGTGATGTTATGGATTATGGATTTATCATATATGAATCTACTATCTTCGTATGCTGTGGCGTCGTATATTGGATGATAAAAAATGGATAATTGCTAATGATAAATAAATTACTTATTTTAAATTAGAACAAATACAAACTTACATCTATAGATTCTTTACCAGTTCTGATTCCTAGCATGCATTAAAATATCTGACATTGAATAACACTTTTTTGTGGAAGGCTACCTTGAGGTTGAAAGTAGAGAGATTAAAATGGCTGAGTGTTTTCATTTTCATTAATTTTTCTCAAGGGGGTACATGGCCATTAATCCCTTTGATAATACTCTCTAAAGGGGGTACCGTTGCTGATATCGGTGTAGCTGCATTTGCTTATTATACTGCAACTATGATCTCTTCGAAATTATGGGGTAAAGTATCGGATCGTTTTGGAAAACGAAGACTATTCATCGTAGTAAGCTTCGCAGCGTCATCTGTTTTGTATCTTATATTTTCCTTTGCTACCAATGTTTTACACATAATTGTTTTAAGTTTTTTTCTTGGTTTTCTAATAACGGCCTATGCGCCATCAGCGATTATGTTGATTATTGAGCATTCTCGTAAAAATGAATGGGCTTCACGTATCAGTTCCTATAATTTGTATTCTTCTTTGGGGTGGTCGTTAGGATTATTAACTGGATCTATATGGATGATAGACTTTTCTTTGTCTTCCTTCTTTATTCTTTGTTCACTTGCTGCTTCAGTAAGCTTGATCGCTGCGTTACTTTTTGTTAGGGATCCGAAAATAACTTTAGAACGAGATCACCTTCCCATCCTTAATATATCCGTGATTGAACGAAAACCCTTTAAATTAATTAACCTTCCACAGATACTCGATATAAAAAGAATGATGAAAAATATTAAAGGTAAATATATCCATAATCTCTCTATTTATTATAGTAGTTTACTGATTTTCTTTACAGCATTTAACACCTTCTTTACTACTATAGCTGCCTATTTTAAGGAGTTATCAATTGCGGATTCCATTATTTTTATTCTATTAGCAATTCATCAATTATCGGCTACTATATCATATGTGAGAGTTGGAGCATTAATAAAAAATATAGGAGAAACGAAAGTTATAGTATCTGGAATACTAGTACGGATATTTGTTTTTATGGTTTTTTTGTTGATTTCAGCAATGCTACCGCATATTCAGTTTAATATGCTCATATTTCTTCCTTTATTGTTTTTAACGGGTATTTCATGGGCGCTCTTTTGGAACTCGAATATGTCTCTGCTCTCTAAACGAGTAAATTCTATGCATATTGGTGAAGCTCAAGGCAACCTGAACTCAATTGTAGGTTTAGGTACCATTTTAGGTTCTCTTCTATCGGGTTACATTGTCTCACTATTTGGTTTTATTTGGAACTTTTTTCTTACGAGTGTCATTATGTCTGTTGGTTTAATGATATTTAGAAAATCAAAGATCTAGCTTGATAAATTGGAGTTCCATTCCCGCACCAGAAATAATTTTATTTAAATCTTATTTAAGTAAATAAATGTGTATTGAAGTTATTATTGTAACGATTTTTTTTACGGATAAACTATTTGAGCTAGCTAAGCTCAATAGTTAACTATTACTAAGAAAATTGAGGTTACTAATACAGGATTACAAAACTACCAGTATTTACTAAGTAAGCTAAGAAAACAAATTTTTAAAGTAAAAGGGTCCGGATAAAGTTTGTGGCGGCCCGCGGGGATTTATATCTAATAGGGTTCAAAACCATTTTACATTATTTATTGTTTAAAATAAAATCGAATCTCCCCAGGACTACCATTCAATCTTATAGAATATACCATTTGTTTAAACAAACTGGTTAAGCTAGCTATTTATAATGAAGTAATCAAATAAAAAATATTTTCTTTTTGATTCGAGGAATTCTATTCGATGAAATGTTTCAGTCGTTTATTCAATAGGTATTCTCTCCTCCAACTCAACTTCTACAGATACTACTTTATTGCTCCTATAAAGTTTCAGTGTTATCAAATCATTTGGTCTCCGGTTATATTCAATATACACTAGAAGATCCTCAAGCTTTCTTATAGTCACATCATCAACACCAATAATAATGTCTCCTCCAATAGTGATTCTTGTACCCTCAATAATAGAGGTTAAATTTCCTGCTTTAATACCTGCTTTTATGACTGGGCTCTCTGGAGCCACATAAGTCACAAGAAAACCTCTTGAATATGATGAGTTCATAATCTTTGCTATTGCAGGATTCATATCGACCCCAGCTAATCCCATCCAAGGATGAGTATAATATCCATCTCTGATTAGGGATGAAATTACCATACTCATCAGATTTGAGGGAATAGCAAAACCGACGCCTGAAAAATCGCCGGATTCTGAAGCTATTGCAGAGTTAATGCCGATCACCTCTCCCC
>CAZAXO010000148.1:0-6079 GCA_964489085.1 uncultured Candidatus Bathyarchaeia archaeon | reverse complement strand
TTAAAATATATATTTCTAAATAAATCTTTAGAGCTATCGAATAACCTAACATCTATTCATGTAATTACTTCACAAGCCGATCAATTAAATGTTTGGTAATACTAAAAGCTAATTTATTAAATTACTTCTCTTTTTTTGTGCTCCTCTAAATTTAGCCACTCGATTAGCTATTAATACTGCTATAGTTCCTGCTGCAACACCACTATCGATATTCACAACTGCCAAACCGAGTGAACATGACTGAAGCATAGCCATTAAAGCACTTACTCCTTTCCCTCCAAATCCATAGCCACAGGATGTTGGTACAGCAATAACAGGTACATTGACTATTCCTGCGACAACAGATGCTAAAGCACCTTCTCTACCAGCGACTACTATAATAACATCTACATCCTCATTAATCATCTCTTTTAATGGTTGTAATAATCTATGAATTCCCGCTACTCCTATATCATAAGCTGTTACGGTTTGGCATCCCATTTCCTCAATGATTACTTTAGCTTCTTCTGCAACAGGAATATCAGATGTTCCAGCAGTTACTAATCCAATTTTTCCTCCAGTCTTTCTATTTTTGTAATATTGTTTCTTAATGATAACCATTCTAGATTTATCATAAACTCGTAGGTTAAATCTTTTCGGAAGGGTATCTGATAAAGCTTTGATATGTTTATTTGATACGCGGCTTATGATTGCGCGTCCACTTTTCTTCACCATTTTCAGCGCGATCTGAACGACATCTTCAGGTGTTTTACCTTCAGCAAGAATGAATTCTGGAACTCCTTGTCTATCTTCTCTTTCTGTATCTATTTTAGCAAGCGAACCTATTTCATCAATCGCCAGTGTTCGTAAGAGATCCTCAGCTTTTTGAATTGAAAGATCACCTTTAGCAACTGCCTCAAGTATTTTCCTCATTGTACCACCTGTATATTCATATATCTAAGGTGGTGTTTAATAGTTTATACGAAACAGTCGTGGAGTATTAATTATGCCGAATATTATGCGGCTTTCTATATTTGATTGTCAAGGTGCTGGCATCGCAGGAGATATGTTTCTTGGCGCTTTGCTAGATCTTGGAGCTGATAGTAATAAAGTATTCACAGCAATAGAATCTCTCAGAGATTATATTAATGGATGTAATAGAATAAATATCGATGTATGTGATGTTAAGAGAAATGGTCTTCGCGCAAAAAAAATCAATGTTACAACTGAATCACCTCCACAATTAACGGGTGAACAGCTTAAGAAGATTATTACTCATAGTCTTGCTAACGTGATGCTTTCAACGAAAGCAAAAAACTTTGCTCAAAACGTCGTTTCTACATTATTGGAAACTGAAGCGAGGATACATAACGAAAATGTTGATTCGATCCATTTACATGAAACATGTTTGATTGATACTCCAGCTGAGATCATTGGGTCGACAGTAGCATTAGAAGATTTAGGATTTTTCAACAATAACATTAAAATCTATTCTACTCCTGTTGCAGTTGGAGGGGGGCTACTCTCTTTCTCGCACGGCACCGTTTCGGTTCCCGCCCCAGCAACAATTGAAATACTGCGATCCAAGCAATTTCCGTTTGTGGGGGGACCTGTGAAATCAGAACTTGCCACTCCAACTGGCGTTTCATTACTAGTAAACTTAGTGGATGAGACTGTTTCATTCTCTCCATTGATGAAACCACTAAAAGTTGGGTATGGTGCTGGAATGAAAGATTTACCAACGCTACCGAATATTCTTCGGATCTTAATAGGAGAACCAGTAGATGATAATTTCATTAGAGATAATATTGTAGTTGTAGAAACAAATCTTGATGATATTACTGGTGAGGTCCTCGGGTACTCTATAGAAAAGCTTCTAGCGGAAGGTGCAAAAGATGTTAGTGTAATTCCTATGATTACAAAGAAAAGTAGACCTGGTTATATCATTAAAATGATTAGTGATAGAGAAACTGTTGAACAGTTATCCCATATTCTAATTGAAGAGACGGGAAGTCTTGGTGTACGAATATATCCATGCGAGAGACGAATTCTTATGAGGAAAACAAAGACCAAAAAAATTTCACTAAAAGGAATAAAGGAGACGGTGAGAGTAAAAGTTGCGCAAGATAGTAAAGGTAAAATTATCCAGATCAAACCTGAATATGATGATCTACAGAGGATTGCAAAAAAAACTGGAAAGTCACTGCGAGATCTAAGAAATATGATTGATAATCACATCAAATAGTCGTCGATGCAAGGTGTTAAAAGAGTGCCTAAAAATAAACTTGGTAAATTACATGATTTTATTCTTGAACATGGAAAAAATGGAGTGATGATCGCTTTCTCTGGAGGTGTCGATAGTTCAACTCTCAGTGCTATATGTTTTAATGTGTTAAAAGAAAAAGCAATTGCAGTAACTGCTGTTTCCCCCACGTATCCACTTGAGGAGATAGAAGATGCTAAAAAGATAGCACGGAGTATAGGTATACAGCATATCTTAATTGAAACTAATGAATTAGCAAATGAAGATTTTGTTAGGAATCCTGAGGATCGCTGCTATTTTTGTAAAAAGGAACTCATCACTCACTTAATACAGCTAGCAAAGAACCTTAAATTTGAAACGATCTTTGAAGGCACTAATCTCTCCGATTTACGTGGACATAGACCGGGGTATAATGCAGTCAAGGAAATGAAGCATGTTTATAGTCCATGGGTTGAAAATCAATTCTCGAAAAAAGAGATCAGAGTTTTAGCAAAGAAACTGAAATTACCCATTTCAAACAAACCCTCCTTAGCATGTTTAGCCTCACGTCTATGTTACGGTGAGCCGATAACAAGCGAGCGTTTAAAGAGAGTTGAAGAAGCGGAGCATATAATAAGAAAGATAATAGGAGTTCAACAACTTAGAGTTCGTGACCATAACGAAATAGCGAGAATTGAAATTGGCAAAGATGAGAGACACTTTCTCTTTAATATATCTTATATCGACAAAATAGCTTATGAACTGAAAAAACTAGGTTTCCAATATGTAACATTTGACCTTGAAGGATATCGAACAGGAAGCATGCTTAGGACCTTACCAAGTGAATAATCAGTCACTCTGAATAACTTTTATTTTTCTATACAAATATTCCTTGTTTGCAAAAGGCTACATATTATTTTATAGTCGAAAGAACTATATTTTCAGTAAGGTGAATTATTTGATTTCTGAAATAGAAATGGTAATTCGTCTTTTACTAGCTTGTGGACTTGGTGGATTAATAGGCACAGAAAGAGAACTTTTTAAAAAACCAGCTGGTTTACGAACACATATGCTAGTTGCTCTTGGATCGGGCTTATTCACTATTCTATCATTCTGCGGTTTTCCTGGGGCTGATCCTGCGAGAATAGCATCTTATGTTGTAATAGGCATCGGTTTTATTGGAGCGGGAACGATTATACAAAGTAGAGATAGAGTCATTGGTATTACAACAGCTGCATCACTCTGGGTTGCATCAGGGGTAGGTATGGCAGTAGGAGTAGGATATTATTTTGGAGGTGTCATTGTAGCAGCTCTTTCATTTATAATCTTACGAAGTGGAAGATTAGAGAAAAAAGAACACCAATAAATCGATCTCGATCATCAAAAAAAAGATTATAGATTATCTAGTATTATTTAGGGTAAAAGAAGCACTTATTAATTCTTTAACTTATTCTACAATACTTAGTTAGCTTATTGGTGGAAATTTTTTAATGGATAAACTAATTATACCTGAACCTTTTTCTGGGGGAATATTATTATCGTATAAATGTAACAGTGAATGCCAGCATTGTATGTACGCATGTTCTGCTAAATGGAGTGAAGATTGGATCTCCATCAGAGATTTGACTGATGTACTATCACAACTCGCAGCATTAATAAAACCGAAATATCCTTCTGGATTTGAACGTATAGGAATCAATTATGGGCTGCATTTAACTGGTGGTGAACCTTTTCTTAACTATCCACTTCTAGTTGAAGCGACCCGAATCGCAGATACGTTTGGTATTCCATCGTTATTTGTTGAAACGAATTGTTTCTGGTGTATTAATGATAGAGATGTTTTAGAGAAACTTAAACAACTTAAAGAAGTTGGATTGCATAGTATTCTGATAAGTGTTAATCCGTTCATTTTAGAATATGTACCTTTTGAACGGACAGAAAGGGCAATTCGAATAAGTAAAGAAGTATTTGGTAATAACATAATGGTATATCAGGAATTTTTCTATAATCAATTTAAAGCATTACATCTTCAAAATACTTTATCTTTCGAAGATTATTATAAGAAAGTAGGTCCAGACTGTTTGCGGTATGTGGAGATGTTCCCTATGGGTCGAGCATCCTATCGACTTGACAATTTTTATAGGCGTTATTCCGCAGATAAATTTTTTGGAACTTCTTGTAGAGAAGAGTTGACAAGGGATTGGCATATTCATGTTGATAACTATTGTAATTATATGGCTGGATATTGTGGAGGAATCTCTTTAGGTAATGCTAAACAACTCAATACATTTTGTGACGAAGGAATAATTTTAGATGATCATTTAATTTTAAAGTTTTTAATTTCAGATATTAAGGAGCTCTTTACTTTCGCTGTCAACCATTTCAAGTATCAGGAGTTGTCAAAAGGCTATACTTCAAAATGTCATTTATGTGTTGATATAAGAAGACATCTTGTGAAACATTCAAATGAATTTAGAGAACTTCAACCTAGGGAATTCTATAATCATCTAAGATAATATAAATACTTCTAAGAAGTTATGGTATCATCAAGACATCGTTAGAATATTTGTTTGAATTATGATTAAATGCTAATAAGGATAGAGAAACTTGAATTAGCATTATTATTATCTGTATATACATTTTTTATATATAAGTTGCTCATTTCAAGATATAATTGATATTTTATAGGGTCTGCTTATGAGAAAGCTACTGATTATATATGATAGTATATCGGGAAATACCCAGAGGATGACTAAATTCATTTCTGAAGGTGCACAAAAAAAGCGTGCGCATGTACTTGTCAAACAAGTTAAGGATATAATTGACGATGATTTGAAATCGGCAGATATTATCGCCTTTGGATGTCCAACTTATAATCGTGATCTGACATCAGATATGAAATATTTCTTTGAAACAAACATTGTTAATGTGAAAAAAGATTTGAAAGGAAAAGTTGGAATAGCATTTGGAGCATATGGCTGGAGTGGAGAAGCAATAAAAATAATCACAGATAATATGAAGTATCTCAGAATGAAGGTGATAAATATCCATCAGGATTTTACTGGAACCCCCGATGAAGATTTTTACATCACCTCTTTATCAGATATAAAAGAAAAAAGCATAAAATTCGGAGAAGATACGATTAAGAAAGCTAAACTTTCAAAAAAATAATTAGAGAACGAAAGCTGATAATAACATCAAAGTCGCAATCATTGTAGATACAATTGTAACTGGCAATCCCACCATCATAAACTCAAAAAAGCTGAAATGTACTCCTCTTTGATCTGCTACACCCAGTGCTACGACATTCGCTGAAGCTCCAATCATAGTTAAATTTCCACCAAATCCTGCTCCAAGAGCTAACGCCCACCATAACTGTGAGACGTCAAGACCAGATATGATACCATAATCTCTGATTATAGGGATAAAAGCTGCGGTAAACGGAATATTATCTATAATTCCTGACATAATACTTGAAAGCCAGAGCATCGTAGATATAGTTAACCATGGACTGTTCGATATATATGTAGCTAATCCTGCTGCTATCCACGTCATAGTATCTGTCTTCACTAATCCGCCTACTATAATGAATAAGCCAGCGAAGAACATTAAGGTGCTCCATTCAACTCTTTCTAATATCCTCGCCATCTTAGAGCCCCCAAGGAAAAGAACTGCAATAGCAATTATCAAAGCTATAGCAGCTGGAGAGAAGTGAATCATTTCATGAGTAAAGAAGAGAGCTATCGTAATGATGAACATGACTGTTCCAAACCTAAAAAGTCTCCAATCAGTAACAATCTCCTCAATCTTCATAGGGATTTCCTCGATCGGACTTTCAACTTGAAGTTGTTTCCTATA
>CAZAXO010000147.1:0-6111 GCA_964489085.1 uncultured Candidatus Bathyarchaeia archaeon | reverse complement strand
TATCAGGATTTGCTTGCATATTTTTAAACCAGTCTGCTCTATCTCCTCTCGCTGAAAATATGTGGATTACACCTTTAATTTTGTGGTACTCTAACGGAGTAATGCGTTTCTTACCGGATTTCCATCCAAGTGTTTCAAGAAGTAAAAATAGTCTACCAAAACCCAGTAGCGGTAGAAGACCAATTCGATAGAACGGGTTTACGATAATGGTGTTTAGTAATTGAAATTTTTTAATGGCTGCCTTCTTCTGTTTGACAGTACCGTAGAGTAGGTTATAAACAATTGTGCCTTGACGCGGTAATGCATTCATTATTCTACTATAATTCCTGTATAGTTTTTAAATCAACTGAATGTAATAGTTACATCTTAACAGGCAAGCTCACGCTTTTTATTAATAAGCTAGATGATATGCAACTATAATTCTGAGATGAAAGACTTATATAAAAAACCCTTTTTTATGGCGGTATTTTTGGTTTTATTGCATATTTATGTAATGATATGATAGATAGTAGTGTAACACCAAATTATAGTGATATTGTAAGTACTATAAGTGAGTTAGCTGGCGTACTATGCTTTCTGTTCAAGACAGAGTATTTTAAATAATATAATGTGATTTACTAGTATTAGTATTTGATATAGAAGGTTTCAATATGGAAATTATCGATAGAATGATTAAGGCTGCGAAATTGGACGCTTCATTATATGAAGAGGTTGAGAAAGATGTCACCGCTACAAACCAAGCGATACTCGTTGTCGTTATCGCAAGTATTTGTTCAGGTATTGATACCGCAATTGGAGGGCAAATGGCTGGTGGTTTAAGCGGACTTATCTTTGGATTGGTCGGAGGGATTATCGCTGCTTTAGTTGGGTGGTTTATCTGGTCGTTTATAACCTACTTTATTGGGACAAGACTGTTTAAAGGTCCTAAGACTGAGGCTTCGTATGGTGAACTGTTGCGCTGTATCGGCTTTTCCAATTCACCTGGCACTCTGAGTATTCTAAGCTTTATTCCAATTTTAGGCGCAGTTATCGTTGTAATTGCTGGGATATGGAGTCTCATAGCTATGGTTATAGCCGTAAGGCAAGCGCTTGACTTTTCTACGAATAGAGCAATCGCAACTTGTATCGTTGGCTTCATTATTATGCTCGTTATTACATTTGTCGTGGCAATGTTAACTGCAGGATTACTAGTCCTTTGGTGATAGACGCAAACAATCGAGCTTGCTAGCTAGCACGCGCTTATGGTGCAGGTATCCAAATTTGAACCTAAGTGAGTAGAGATGTGCTAACTAGTTAACATTGCTTTACTAATACTGCTAACCTATTGATTTTTAACAAGATTAACACTCTTCAGCGCGTTTAATGCTATTTTAACGCATTTAACAAGTCACTTTGCGATCTACTTTATTGGACGCGTGGTTTAGAGAGTGCTATGATCGCCCATTTTTCACCGGATGTTGTGTTGCACGTTATACTTGTGGTGGTAGCACCATTACTGTAAGAGCGTTTTTTTACCCATAAATTAGGTTGGGGTCCCACCCCCAACACCTATTCTGAGAATTGAAGCGTGGCCAAAAAAGACTTAAAAAATATAAGATCAAGAGAATATACTTGATTAAAATGAGTTCTATAAATCTTAAAATATCTGCTTTCGTAAGTGCTTTTTTTTAACAGGGTGGATTGGCATCATTCTAGCTATCAAATCAATATTGAGTGGTAATGAGACTGCTGCAGGAATATGCTTGATAGCCTCTGCATTAGCCTTTGGCCTGATGGTAAAGTCAAAAGATTAACAGATCTAACAATTAATAATGATTTTTACGCTTACTGTACAAGAACTAATCCAAGGATTCTAATATCGAGATAGCCTTACATATTATCGTGTAATTGAATAGATTTTTAAATAGTGATTTATTCAAGAAAAATATGACTTTTTGTAGTAAATGCGGAAATAAGCTTCCAGCTAGTGCTGAGTTCTGTCCAAAATGTGGTATAAAGGCGAGCATCTCATCTGCAGAGAAAAAGGAGATTTCAGTTACCAATATAATCGAGCAGAGTTTTAAACCTTCAGTGAATGCTGGCAACTTTTTACTTGTTTTTATGCCCCTGTTACTATTATGTTTCACCTTCCTATACCTAAGTCCACAGCTACTGTTGTTAATCACAGAGAAACTTCCCGAATTCAGTACAGGAACAGCTGATATAGCAGGTTTTGTCGTAACTCTTTTGGGGATGGTCTCTATGGTAGGGAGTTCTATTCTCGTCTATCTACTGTTTAGCGTTTATCAGAGAGGTGTTGTAATCCATAACATCGGAAGTAAAATGAGGGGAGAGCCAAAACCATATAGGGAGAGCTTGAGTAGGGGGTTCTCACGGTACCCTTCACTCTTTATCGCCGTTCTATTATTGACGATCCTCTCAGTTCTCTTAGGAAGTGTTCGCTATATCGGACCCTTTATTGTCCTCATTGTATTATGTATCTTTTGGGTAACTTCACAAGGGATCGTCCTCGATAAGTTAGGGTTTGTTGAAGGATTTAAAAGAAGTTATGAATACCTTCGTAACTGTACCTCTCCTTATGTCATCGTTTATATTATTACATTAATACTGTCGACCATCATATCAGTGATCGGGTTGATCCCAATAGGACTTGCCGTTATGGCGCTAATTCCAAAGATTATTTCAATCAGCATCGGTGTGACAGATCCCTCGGAAATCTTACGTGCTTTAGCAAGAGTCTTGGTTAGTCCTACTCTCTATGCGGCGACGATAATCACGTGTATAATCTGGACTCTCAACACGCTCTACACAGAATTAGGAATACCAACAAAACTCTATTTAGAAATTGGAGAGAATCACAACAGAACAACAGAGAATTAGCTCATTACCTATAATTCAGCGTATATGATACTAAATAGATGTTAGGTGGGAAGATCGTCGAAGACCTGCTTCATATTCTCTCGGTACTTTCTAAAGGCATCTCGACCCTTGTCGGTGAGGTGGAGCATCGTGTGGGGTTTTTTGCCCACAAATTCTTTCTCGATTTCTATATAACCTACCGCTTCCAGTTTACTCAGGTGTGCTGATAAATTGCCGAAGGTTAGTCCGGTCTGTCGCATTAGGTAAAGGAAATCAGCGCTCTCGATTACATAGAGCTGCGCCATTATCGTTAACCGTGCGGGTTCATGAATTAACTTGTCAATACCTGCAAAGGATTTATCTGCCACTGACTTTCACTCCAAGGTAGGATATTTTTTTAGGAAGTGCACGAAAATAGCTAGGCCTATGACCGCGAATATGCTTCCTATAAAGAGAAGGTGATATCCAAGACCGGGTAGCTTTGATCCAAAGTCGATAAGTGAAAATATAGGCGCACTTACAAGTGCTATGGCGGCATAGACGTAGAAGCGTTTACTTTCGGACTTTCCATGGGAGTATAGCATTGCTCCCAATAGTATAAGAGCGAAAAAGATGGGTAAGGATCGGTAAATGAGATTTGCTTTAATCTCCCGGAAAATAACAAATAGTGCAACAGCCATAATCGCAGCTATTATCAACATGTAAAGGAAAATTCCAACCACAGTTTTCTTTGGTTCGTCTTCATGTAATTTAACCTTACCAATCCTTGTGTAGGTGAATTTTTTCTTGATTCTATCATTTAGCGGTTTAACTAAGATGATGAAAAATAAAGGGAAAAAACCGAATGGTAGATCCCTTGAAAGAAGTATTCCAGCTATGACAAGGAGGATGCCTAGGAAAATCTCTGTAAGGCCGTCCTGCATTGAGTACCGCCAAGATGTCTTCTCCATTTCTTCCAAATTGATTTTCTTAGCCATAGCAATTCACTATTTTACTTGGGCATTGGTGTTGTGAGAGGTCTCCTGTTTATTTTTCGACTTTCTTCATGTGATGTCTCCGATGGAGGTAGTGGATATTTCCGTAAGAACTTAATTAGGTCGGTTATTCCGATGATGGTGATGATTCCTCCAAAAGTTCCAAATCCGACAACGGTATTAAATGTAGAACCGACATAATTGCGGAATAATTCAACGAATGCTATTGATACTGCAAAGAAGATACCATAGAGGTATAGACGAGTGAAATCTAAGAAATATGCTAAGAGGCTGAAAACAATAATTGCGTTTATTCCAAATACAAGAGCGCCAAAAGGTAAAGTGCCTTTCATAGGAAGGGTATTGGTAAGTGCTAATAGGAAGACAGCAAATCCGAAGATAACAGAAATAACCAAGACTATAGTCGCCTTCATTTTCTTTGATTTTCTTTGAGAACTAAATTTTACGAATCCCATTCGAGGAACAGTAAGATATTTTTTCCCAGCGAATAATACAACATAGGCAGGTATGAATGCTGTATAACTTAAAAGATGGGAAACGCCGATTTCCTCTAAAAATGGGATTATAGCAAAACTCAAGAGGAGAAGCCCAAAGAATAGATCCCAGAGACCATCTTGGAAGTATGATCTCCAAACTTTTTTCTCTATCTCTTTCAAATTTAGAGTTTCATTCACTGTAGCTCACTCTTTTTTCTAGGTTTTTTCTCTCTTATTTGCTGTTAATGTATTATACTTTGTAGTATATAAAGCTTAATTATACAAAGTACTTTATCATTATATATTCAAAATTCAAAACTGAGTTAGTAATTACCCTATCCATAACGCGCATTATTTTTTATTCTTTAATCTTATACAAAAACCCGGTTACACACCTCTTTTGGTGTTGCTATAGCGTCTATGGTATGATTTATTTGCTCAGATGGGCTTACTGATAAGTTTGCTTAAAACTAGGAAAAATAATTAACGATAATTTCCTCTACTAATTGAGATGATACAGTCGCAATGGGGACAGATATACATTGTCTCCTGCTTTAAAAAGCCAATTCCTTTCTGTATATGCTTCAAAGTATCGAAAGATACTTCTCCTTTACAATGAGGGCATTTAGTCATGCTCAACGCTGTGGTTATACAAGATATAAATTTTTATGATAAGAGTCTAAAATCTCCTCCGAGACTATACATAACGGATTTCGTGGCACCCTTGAGTCTGGACATCTCATAGCTAGCTAATTGCCGCCAGGTGGAAGCTTGCGATAAAATCTATAATGAATAAAAATAAAGATGTGTCGATGAGCGCACTTGAAGCTTTTCAATAGATTGTCACTGTGGATTATACTTACTTCTGCCACTTTCAGTGTTATAGCGGGTTTGATTATAGCTCCCATTTTGAATTTGATGAGAGAAGGACCGTGTTGAACAAGCTTCTGTCGACCTTATAATAACTACTCATGGACTTTTTATCGCTATTTCTATTCCCTTAATTAGCAATCTTATTGACGAGATAGGAGCAGGGAAGATTTACATTATCGGTTTGATCCTTTATGGTCTGGCAGGTGGTTCTGGATTAATTATTAAATCTTATTGGGTGTTACTATTTAGTAGGGCTATACTTTGTATTGGCGTCGCTGCTTTCTTCATTTCTATTATGGTTATTATATTAAATCTGTACAAAGGAGTAGAAAGAGATAAAATCATGGGGTGGCGTAGAAGCGCCAACAGTTTTGGTGGTATTATCTGGCCATTAGTAGGAAGCTTCCTCGGTACATTTTCTCAGCATCTACTAGCTAGCTCGTGAGTTGTGACACCTACTAGACATTTTCCCGAATTACAATGTCTATACTGTTGACATGCACATGCCATTAGTGTTGCTAGCTAGCTAACATGATATAAAGAAGAAGATTTTTCTGCTGATACTTAATTTAAATGGTTCCAATTAGTATCATACATCTTATCCTGTTTACATCTTAGTTATAAGCACTATATAACCCTAGGTTAACAAGCTAGCTGGGTAAGCTTAAGATAACTTCTATTTTGTCCTATTATCTGTAGAACCTACTAGTCGATTGGATTCTATTAGAATTCTAACATTGTTTTTTCTCTTTGTTTTCCAATCATGTATCCTAATATCAAGCCAGTGACTAGACCTCCAAAATGAGCAAGAAGATTAACACCTACACCAATATTAAGCATGAACAAAAAGAAGGCATAAATTAAAGCACCCATGACCGATTGCTTCAAGCCTGTTCGAATATACATCG
>CAZAXO010000146.1:0-6113 GCA_964489085.1 uncultured Candidatus Bathyarchaeia archaeon | reverse complement strand
AACCATAAAATTCGTAGTTGAAAAGGTTGATGTACTTATAGTTGATATGGAGTAAGATGAAGAAACACTTTTTGAAGAAGAAATTATTTGCGTTTCAGTTGTAGTGATATTTGAAAGAATATTTGATATCGAACTAAATGTCGTATTAGCTTTAAGAATTAGTTCAGGATTGTATCGAGCAAACATCTCCCACTCAAAATATTCATCTAGTTGAGTCTCCACAGTAAACTTTGCTAAAATACGGTCATCCTCAACGGTTTTATTCCAGCCTGACACGTTTATAGATTCAACATCATATTTTGGTGGAAGTTTAATTAGAACATCTTGACGTAGGTGTGCTCCTCCCCATTCCCATTTAAGCTTTAAGGTTTCCTTTGTAAGACGTGCTAATCTTTTATATAATAAATGAATTTGGAACCGGTAACCATCATCTTCTAAGGATAAAAAATGGATAGTGTAAACTTGTAATGATGAGATATCACGTTGAACTTCGACATACAGAGGCTTACCAGTTAAAAAATCTTGAGCTGTAAAATTTCTTATTTGAGTAGTTCTACGAAATCCAATATTAACGTAATCTACCGCATTTTGTGGATGAATAGTTACTATTCCATCTATTTCTACATCACCACTCTTTTCTTCAATATCAAAAATCAAAAAGAAATTAAAATCAATTTCTTGTGATGCATGTATATTTATTGGAAAGGAAACCATTATTGTTAAGATTACCATTAGTAATAAAAAACGAAAAACATGACTAGTTTTACTATTAATGTATTTCAATAAACTGTAAACCTCTTGTATTACATAGACATTATAATAGGATGAAACATTAGATAAATTATTCGAATTTATTATTTGAATACCCTGCTATTATGATAGCAATTATGTAAATTTTCTATGGAATTAGTATATTGATCCAACCAACCTATAATAAAGTGTAAATACTATTTAATGCTATGACCTTTAATTTTTTATAATAATCAAACTATATTATCAGTATTAATAATATAAATATTGGAGATACTGGAGGGAGTAATGTGCCTAATAATTTTAGTATGAAATATTCCATTAATCGATCATATGTGAAAGAAAATGAACCTACGGTAATATTCAGTGCAATAGATATAACTCCTGATGTAAAAAGTATAACTAAATCAAAAGTGATTAATGTTGCGTTAGCTATTGATTGCAGTGGATCTATGGCTGGTGAAAAATTTGATAATGCATTAAAGGCTTCAGCTGCTATTATCCGTTCATTAACTTCTCGTGATTGGATATCCATCATAGCATTCGAAAAAAAAGTTGAGACAATCTATATAGGACAATTAAATGATGTGTCAAGGTTAGAAGAAGCTATTAACAATATTAACCTTGGGTCTGAAACCGATTTATATGGAGGCTTAGAAACAGCATATGATAAATTACTGAAAAATTATTCACCTCAAACTATTAATCATATCGTCTTATTAACAGATGGACAGCCTACAAGAGGAAAAAAGAAAGAAAAGGATTTCTTACGATTATGTGATGAAATTAGACAGAGAGGAGTTACTGTTAATGCTTTGGGGATAGGTGATGATTATAATGAAAAATTATTAACTAATATTTCTCGACAATCAGGAGGATTATGGTATCACGTTTCAGATCCAAATTCTCTTCCTGGACTATTTAAGGAACAGGTTTCTGTGATGCAAAAGACTATAATCATAAAACCTCAGTTACATATCAAATTGCTTCCCAATATTCAATTACTTGATTTATTTACTGTTAGACCAATGCTTACAAAACTATCCTTACCAAAACCACAAGATAACCAATATTCAATCAACCTTAAAGATATTGTTAAAGATGAAGAACAGAACATTGTTTTTAGACTAAAAGTTCCCAACTTAAGTAAAGGTGCTTATAGGATAGGACAATTTGAGTTATCAGGAAATAATCAAGATATTATAGTAACGGTATCAGATAATCCATCTGAATATAATACCGAAACAGATCCCTACCCACGTCTCCTCTTTGTATATAGTGAAGGTACAAAGATATTTCAGGATGGTCTAACAACAGATAACAAAACAGTTATTCAAGAAGCAAAAACAATCATACGAACGTTAGCTGATGATAAAGATACTCAAAAAATAATCCAAACACATCCCTATATCCAAGATATGATTACTAATATTAGAAATGTTGAACAAAAAATTGAATCTGGAACTCATATCTCGAGTTCCGATAAAAAGAAACTTATACAAGATACAACGATTCTAAAGAAAAAATCTGAAGAGTAATTCAAAATGAATTCATCAGAAAAGACAAAAATCAAAAAACAAATCCTATGCAATAATTGCAAACATTCTAATCCTTCTAACGTAAAATTTTGTGATATGTGCGGCAAGGAAATATCAAATGAACAATTAATAAGAACTGATATATCCGATGGATACCTAGTATTTAATGATGATTACAAAATAAAAATCTTAGAACCTAAGAAAATTATTGGAAGAATAGACTTCATAAGAAAAATAGATCCAGAAAAAGCAGCTTATCTTTCACGTAACCACATAATAGTATGGAGAGAAGATTCAAACTACTATTTAATTGATGAATCAAGTGATAATAAGACCTATATAAATGGACAAAATATAACAGGAAAAGGAAATCAAATATTACAAAATGGAGATACTATAAATCTTGGAAATGTTGTAAAAGTTAAATTCCAACTACTCTAACTCATCTTCTTTTTGTGAGAAAATATTGATTCTAAATCAAGGAGAACAAATAAAATCTCAGAAGAACGAGTATATAATAGAAAGACTCGTTTCTCAAGGTGGAATGGGCTATGTTTACCTTGCCCGAGACCATTCTAATAATAATGTTATTGTTAAAACCCCTCTTAAAGATGATCAAGACGGCTTGGATTCAGCGAGAATTGAGCGACTTAAAGTAGAAGCAAATATCTTGAAGGAAATACAACATCCCAATATTGTAAGATATCTAGACGAAATAGATCAAAAATCCGATTTTGACCTAATAATCGAATATATAACCGGAAAAAACTTGAAGTCCATTTATTCAAAAAATCCAGCAGATGATAATACAGTAATTAAATTCATTCTTAAAATTCTTGAAATAATAGCATATCTCCATGGACAGTCCAAACCTATTATTCATAGAGACATCAATTCAAAAAATATAATGAGAGATAATGATGAACGACTAGTTCTCCTTGATTTTGGAGCTGCAAAACAAGGATATACTCAATTAAGCCCAGGGACTCAAATTGGAACTCCCTTCTGGTCAGCTCCGGAGCAGATAAATAGTGGATATGTAACAGAAACAGCAGATATTTACTCTATAGGCGTCTTAATGTTTTTCTTGCTAACAGGTGAAGATCCAAGAGCACATATGACCGCAGAGCAAAAACTACTTAGAACTCCCAAACAAGTTAATCTTCAAGTAAGTACAGAATTATCAGAAATTGTAATAAAGGCGATGCAGTCTGATCCTTCCAAAAGATATTCCACTTCTTCAGACATGATGAACGCGATAAAAGGACGCGTAATCCAGAAACTTCCTCCTCACATTATTTTAGGTGGTATCAAATATAGAATAAAGAATCAAATAAGTATTGGTCGAAAACATATTTACGATACCTGCCGAGAATGTAAGCAATATAGTAAGCCAGATATTTTAATTGATGATTATCCTAATAGATATATTGGGAAGCACCATCTTGAAGTGACTATTGATAATATAAATCAATGCCATATAAAAGATCTCAACAGTATTAATCATACAGCAATAAGATCTGGAGCTAATCCTTTTAAAGTAATTCCTCCAAACTCTCCAGTTATTTTAAACGATAAGGATATTGTTGCAATATGTTATAGAACTGATAAAGGACCTTACCTTACATTTACATTTAGTAGAGGTTAGTTAAGTGATAAAGAAAAATGATGATAATAATGAACAAATTACATCAATCAAAACTAGAATAAGAAAAGAAGAGAATAATTTAGTACTACCCTATAGTTCAAAAGTTGATCTAGGAGTACAAAGAGAACTCAATGAAGATAGTATTCTTACATCAGAAACGACGATCAGTTCTCATAATAATACACAAAGAATCTATATGTTCATAGTTGCTGATGGTATGGGAGGCCATAATAAAGGTGAATTAGCATCTAATATGGCGGTAACTTATTTTCATAAAAAATTTACACCAGTAATTCTTGATTTAAATAGAAAAAATATTTGCAGTGAAATAAAAAATACTTTACTAGCTGTAAATAAAGAGATATTAAATTATAGTATTAATCATTCTGAATGTGAAGGAATGGGAACTACTTTTACTGTAGCAATAATTCATAATCAAATATTATATGTAAGTCATGTTGGTGACTCTAGAGTATACCTAATCGATTCTAGAGACATTATTCAAATAACGAAAGATCATTCTTTAGTACAAGAAATGATAGACAGAAGAGAAATAACAAAAGAAGAAGCAAAAAGACACTCTAAAAAAAATGTGATAACGCGCGTGATAGGATATTTTGGTGATGTAAAAATTGATGCATACGAACATATACTAGCGAAGAATGATTATATACTACTTTGCTCTGATGGATTATCCAATTACATCGAAGATAATGAGATATTCGAAAACATTCACAAATATGTTTCCTCGGAATATATATGTGAAAAATTAGTTAAACTAGCTAAAGATCGAGGAGGAAGCGACAACATATCTATAATACTATATAAAAATACATAATTCAAATCTTATAAAGAAATTAGGAAAAAAATATTGGAAATACAAAGTAATAAGCTAGTTAAAAGTTAGTATAGGAAATAAAGGTATATCTTAGATGAAATTTTACTTGAAAAGCATTATTATTTTATATATAGTTTTGATTGTTCTATTAAGTTGTAAACCATTTTATTCTAAAGATCCTGAAATAAAACTCTTATGGAGCTATGAGACGGATAGAGAAAGCATTTCAGTTGCACTATCTTCTGATGGATCTTACTTAGCAGCTAGGGATTACGATACTATTTATCTTTTCAATTATAAAACTGAGACTCCGCTGTGGAGCTATTCTAGTTATAGCCAATATCCTAGTAGTAAATCAGTTTCAATTTCTGCTAGCGGATCATACATAGCTGCTATATCTAACGGATACAATGAGGGAACTATTTATCTTTTTAACTATAATAGCTCGACTCCATTATGGAGTTATAAACCTGTCCATCGGGGGGAACGTCCAGATTTTATAGTGATGTCAGCTGATGGATCCTATATAGCAGTAGGAGTTGAGTATCCGAGAGTTCTTCTTTTTAATCATAAAAATGATACTCCTGTATGGAATTCTTATGGTGGTTCAAGTGTTGCGATATCTGCTCATGGGAAATATATAGCAGCAGCAGGATACAAAAGAGTCTATCTATTTACTAATGATAGTAAAAAACCACTATGGAGGTATGTAGCATCACTAAATTCAGTTTCGATATCCTCTGATGGATTATATATAACTGCTGGAGGTAATGATGGAGTTTATCTTTTCAGTCGTGATAGCTCAACACCACTATGGAGCTATAAAACTGATTACTATAATTCTGTTGAAATTTCTTCAGATGGATCATTTATAGTTGCAGGATCTGATGTTTATGAACAGAGCGATAGCATTTATCTTTTCAGTCGTGATAGCTCAACACCACTATGGAGCTATAAAACGGATAGCAATGTCAATTGTGTTGCGATATCTGCTGATGGGTCATCCATAGTCGTAGGAACCGGCTCATACGAAGAGAGTGGTAGTATTTATCTTTTTAGCAATAATAGAGGAACGCCAATTTGGAGTTATCCAATAAATGGACGTGTGAGATCTATCGACATATCTGCTGATGGATCATATATAGCTGTAGCAAGTTCCGAGTACTATGATTATAATGAATTTGGTGATTGGAAAAAAGAAGGTGAGCATAGATTTTATCTTTTCGGTGTGAATGTTGGTGGTAGTACTCAATCTACTGTCACGTCGACTGATGTTGGTTCTGAATCTTCTTTGACGAAGACTTCTTCATTTTACACCTCATCATCAAGTATTACAGCA
>CAZAXO010000145.1:0-6131 GCA_964489085.1 uncultured Candidatus Bathyarchaeia archaeon | reverse complement strand
GAAAAAGTGAGCGCTTCATCCCATTGATTAGAATAAAATAAAGAATTAAAATGAGAAATTGTTCGTTTATCTTTTGAGAAAAAAAAATCAAAGAATCTATTTAACCACTCAATAAGTCCCATAAAATATTGTTTAGTTGTATAATTATATAAACTGAATCAAGACAACCATTAAAATAATATAAATCGAAATGAACTGAATAGTTTAAGCACACAGCTAGCTAGCTGATCGTTATTTCCGCTTATGAAGGTTCTCTCTATAAATTAGCTAGTTACTCATTATTGAAAGTAAATGCAGTATTTTCAGAGTCTTTATCTAAATCGCTGAAAAAATCTTTCTTAGGTGTTTCCTTAAGCGTTTCTTGTTTTAGTTCTACTTGTTGTCTAGGAGGAAGTTTGCGATATCCTTGTCCATCTCTGTAAAGAGAAATCTCAGCTGCATTCTCATATGATTCATTCACTAAACTACGTATTTGAATATGAATAACATCAGCACTTGTATCTCTTCTTCCAGGCCATATGACTATAGATAGTCTAGGATTTTAGAGCTTATTAAGAAATTCTTTATCTAAATCAATCTAAAATTTATCTCGAGGAGGAGCTATAATAATATTATTATCATTTCATATTTATAAGAGTGTTACATTAGCTATTAGCTCACTAACGTTTGGAAAAATTAAAAAAATGGATTAGATATTGAAAAAATAAAAAGGGAATTCAATGCGAATCTCGAAGGGATTAAAAGAATAAATATTGTAGATTGAGTTTATAGTCTATTAAACCATAACTTTTATTCCTTAACTATTGTATTAGTGTAATCATCGAATGATTATTTATTTAAGTTGATAGGGATTATTATGAAAGATGATATTGAAAGAACAAAATATTTTCTTAAAGAAGTAGAAATCATTCAAGGTATTATTAAGCGCATGGGTTTAAATTCGTTCATGATTAAAGGTTGGACTATAACACTTGTTGTTGTTACTTTATTATTAAAAGGAACTAGATATCAGGTTCTAATTGCATTCATTCCTTTGATTAGTTTTTGGTTTTTGGATGCTTATTTTTTATGGCAAGAAAAGCTGTATCGTAAATTATATAATTGGGTTATTGAAAATAGATTAAAAACGCACGAATACTTATTTAGTATGGATCAATATCGTTTCAAAGATCAAGTGAAATCAAAAATAAAAATTATGTTTTCAATTACTCTTGGGTGGTTCTATGGAACATTATTATTTTTATTAGTTCTATATACAATTTATCTTTTAATTATTTTAAAAGGTGGGTGTTAACTTGGTAAGGAGAGTATTTTTTAGTTTCCATTATGAACGAGATATATGGAGAGTTAACCAGATAAGAAATATTCCGAATATCATAGGAACTGCAGCAGCTGGTTTTCAGGATGCTTCTATGTGGGAAGAAGCCAAGAAGAAAGGAGATACAGAAATAAAAAGAATGATTAATGAAGCACTTGAAGGAACAACAGTTACTCTTGTTTGTATAGGTTATAGAACATCTAGTCGAAAATACGTTAATTATGAAATTGAGCAATCGCTTAAACGTGGTAATGGGTTAGTGGGACTTCAAATTAATCATCTTGAAAATAATAATAAAGAAGTTGATCCAGTAGGGGAAACCCCACCACAAATTAAGGAGGCAGGTTTTAAGGTTTACAAATATGTTAATAAAGACTATTTGGCGAGAAGAATAGAGGAAGCTGCTCAATTGGCTGGTAAATAACTAGCTAAGACTACGATTTATTATATAAGAGGGGGTTTAAGAGGGACTCTTCCCCCTTACTTTTATTAATTTAGTGTGTGTGGATCCCTTGGTGCGGGCATTGTAATTTGAACTCAATATAATAATTCAAAAAAGTACTTTCTCTCTTACAATTTGATTCTTCGAATAAGTAACTATCCCGCTCGAGTCTTCATATCTGAATATTATCTGCTCTCTGACCATCTGCTCCAGATACTTATGCACTGTTTCCCACTTCAAGCTTGGTCTTGCAAATAATTGTCTCAATCTAATAGTTATAGTCCAAGACCTTAAATCGCTATTAGCTTCTTCTAGAATGTGAAGGATTTTTGGTATTAATGTTCTTTCTAAGGGTTTAGGACCTCTCTTCATATCTTCTATTTGATTTTGCAAGTATAAATAGGGGAAAAATCTGGAAATGTTTCACAATTATTGGAATATTGCGGAAAGCGTTAACAAATCATGGAAAATAGTAGAAATAAATCTCAGATTTGAAATTCATATGTAGATGAAATTGTAGAGCTAATAGATATCTTATGAACTGATTAATTATTTCATTAATGAGGTTATTACTATATAGTTATAACATATTATTTTTCGCTAAATATAGATTATAAAACACCATTTCTGCTGATGCTATATATCATTCTCATTTATGTTATCCATTTCCATTAATTCAAACTTCTCAGCATTCTTGAAATAGACTATATTTCTGACGATCTCTTCCTGACCTTTCGCTATCTCATAGAAGACTGGATTGGTCTTTGAAAGCTTTCTCAAAAGCCCGAGTATAACCATGCGATTTAATCTCCTACTGATCGTCATCTTAGAAATAGATATTTCTTTTCTCTTGAATAACAACCAGATCGAATGTAGCGATTGAGTGGTAACGTCATTAGGGAAAGGCAGTTTTGTTAAGAATGATCCGAGTATCTTGAAGTCGTACCAGTCGAATTGGCTACAGAATTGTTCGAAACTGGATTGTTTATCTGTTATGATTTTTTGTATCACATCATCATCTTAAATATTATTTGAAATTGATAATATTTAAACAACTAACAAACATAAACTAATTTGATAGTAAAGAAGAATAGTGGAGACAATTAATCCATGACCATTCGATATGAAAATTGTGGATGGAATGGACCAATCAATCTTTTTTTGCAAACAAAAAAAGATGCATGGTTGTCTTCTCTCAGTAATCATCATAAGAAATGCATGAATGATCTTGCCAGTACATCTCAAGTTGCTGCATGGAATAATTGCTATAATATTCTTCAAGAACAGTTACAAAGACTTGTGTCTACTTTCACAGATGCTTCTCAATGGACGATCATTTTTGAGTATGAGCTTCCGAGAGAAAGAGGTCGAAGACCTGACGTCATTATCCTTGCTTGTCAAGAGATATTTGTTTTAGAGTTCAAGGAATATTATTCTCCATCTCAGGCACATATAGATCAAGTAGCTTCTTATACACGTGATATCCACAGTTATCATGCTCATTCACATGATGCGATTATTTTTCCTCTTCTCATATTAACACGACTAAAGAGAAACCTTGATTCAAAGGATACTGTGACCATATGCGCACCCCATATAGTGTCGGATACTCTTCTCCGATTAGTCTCCAAACAGAAGAAGAATCTGATTGATCCAACAAAGTGGCTTACTGCTGATTATCATGCACTACCAGCGTTAGTAAATGCTGCACGTACCATCTTTCGCCATGAACCTCTCCCTTATATTAGACGAGCACAGAGCGCAGGCATTCCACAGACCATAGAGGTTCTCATCGATGTGGCTAAGCAAGCCCAAGCCAATAATGAATTGCATTTAGTGTTAGTTACTGGCGTTCCAGGATCAGGAAAGACACTGGTAGGTTTACAGTTTGTGTATCATGACTATTTTGATAAGGCTAATGGACGGCGAACCTCCGTCTTCTTATCTGGGAATGGTCCGTTAACTAGAGTTCTTCAACATGCCTTAGGAGGTCGAGTTGGTAGAGTATTTGTGCAAGATATTCATGGATTCCTCAAACAATATGGAGGTGGACAGAGATTCCTTCCTGAAGAGCATATATGGGTGTATGATGAAGCTCAACGTGCATGGGATAAAGAACAGGTACAGGTAAAAAGAGGATACTCACTCTCCGAACCCATGGATTTCTTACAGTTAGGAGAGAAAATGAATAGTTGGGTGGTCCTTGTTGGATTGATTGGAGAAGGCCAAGAGATATATGTAGGTGAGGAGGCAGGTCTCGCTCAATGGAATGAAGCGATTGCTCATATGAAGAAAGAATGGTATATTCATTGCTCACCTCGTATTGCGAATATATTCAAGGAAGCAAAACACGTAGCTACGACTGAACATCTTGATTTGACAGTGTCTTTGAGAATGCATTTAGCTGAACGAGTTCACGAATGGGTTTCACTACTCCTCAAGGGGAAGATAAAAAGTGCTAAGGAATTATCATCAACCATTTTTGATCAAGGATTTGATATGTATATTTCTCGTAATCTTGATGACTGTAAACAATATGTTCGGGAGAGATATCGAGATGATGAGGAGAAGCGATATGGATTGCTTGCTTCGTCACGAGCGAAGAATCTTAATCGATTCAATGTTTTTAATGAGTATAGTCAAACGAAAAATATTCGTATCGGTCCTTGGTATAATGATGCCCCTTCGTCTTATTCTTCATGTTGTCAACTGCGGGATGTAGTGACGGAGTTCGATTCCCAGGGGTTGGAGCTTGATTTTCCGATTATTTGTTGGGGAGATGATCTTGTATGGAATAGCAGTCGTTGGAATTCTAAAGCTCAGATCCGATCGAAGGCACGTGATCCACATAATCTTCGATTGAATAGTTATCGAGTCCTTCTTACTCGGGGTCGAGATGGATTCGTTGTTTTTGTTCCTGAAGAGTCTCAGATGGATTCCACTTATCAGGTTCTTCTATCTGCTGGACTTCACGAATTACAAAGCACACTTGATGGAGGAAAAGTGAAGGGACCAATTCTTGTGACAGGAGCAATTATCGAGTCAGATGATACGATTCTTATTACAAAGCGAAAAACCAACGACCGTTATGGCAGTTTATGGGAGTTTCCCGGTGGAACCGTAGAATATGGTGAAGATCCAAAGGAATGTTTGAAACGAGAAATCAAGGAGGAGCTTGATTGTCACATAAACATTGATTCGCTCTTTGAAGTATCCTCGCATATATATTCCGATGGTACACATTTTGTAATTTTATTTTATAAATGCAGGCTATCTTATGGAATACCAAAATCAAAAAAACATGATGAGATACGTTGGGCGCCGTTAACTGACCTCACCTACTACGATTTTATGGATGCTGACAAGCAGATTATTGAAAAAATGTTATCATTGAATTGATACATTACATCCATCATCTTTAAGCCTTTAAAACACCAAATACTATTGTGTCAGATCTACTCACAGCACCTTTAGAACTAATTAGAAACATAGTCGGAGAGATCTCATCAGGTGCTACAATCCCTTTCTTTGATCCCTTCTACAATCTCGTAGTTATCATATGGATGGCAGCAATTGCAGCAATAATTGTCGCTCCTTTTTGGAAGAAGTTTCGAGGATTCGCTGCTTTACTGACTTGGGGAGCAATTTTTACTACCTTAATATTACGTGGATCTTCAACGAGCGGAGGGGAGATATCGGCTCTGAAATCTCTTTATAATATTTCTTTCCATTTAGTTCTACTAATCGTATTTGTATTTCTTACAATTTGGATTTTTGCTCGATTGATTACTCGTAAGAAAGTAGTCCCTAAAGTGAGTTAATGAGTTTTATTAAAAACCTAAAAAAAACATTCATTATTTTTTCAGTCGAAGTAACGATATTAGCAATTGGTTATTGTATTTATGCTATATGGAATGGTAATCTTATTACTGGTATTCTTATTGGAGACGTCTTATTCTGGGCATTTCTAGTCTTACTCTTTGTTTTAGACTATTTTATCGTCTCTACACGAGTAGATAAGGAAGAGAATGTTCACAATGAAGTAAAACAAACTATAGCTGGCTCTACAAAGAAAGAGCAGACTTTAAAATACCTGAGAGTTATTGGTAACCTCTCATCAAAACAGTTAGCTTCTTTATTAGAAATAGATGTTCGTAATCTCTCAAAGTTTATCAATCCATTAATTCAAATCGGAGTTATTGAAGCTAAAAAACAAGGGAAGACATTCATTTATAGTCTAAAGAACACACATAATTTCTTACATACACATAATCGTCATAATTCCTTAGGAGAAACCGATTATGTCGGTCATATTACTATGCCCAAATGGGATGTTAAACTTCCTACAGAAGGTAATATGCTTGGTAGAGT
>CAZAXO010000144.1:0-6142 GCA_964489085.1 uncultured Candidatus Bathyarchaeia archaeon | reverse complement strand
AAATACATATATTAATCAAGTTTTGTATTATTTTTTTTTGTTATTAAAAAATCAAAAACGCGGGGGGGGGTCGGGGGATACTTCTCCCTCCATCATGAACAGAAAGAGGTGGTTCTAGGGGGATACCTCCCACCTAAACAAAGATAATGTGTGTGTGGGTACCATGGTGCGCACACACACAGAAAATAATAGAAGTTTATAAAAAACATAAGAAAAAGAATTAAAACATATATCTAACTTTTTACACTACGTAATGTTATGAAGCTGCGCCTGTTTATATGTTTATTTATACTAGTATTCATCATTGTCGCATCTTCAAACATAGTTTTAAAGAGTTACGCGGATACAGTATACACAACCACCAAAACACAAAGCTTCACTACAACTTTAACTAGTGAGACAACTGAAACTATCGTTACAACACTCACTTCTCATACAACAATAGTCAAAACGAAAGAAACCATAATTGAGACTAGCAAAGTTCTAATGGCATCTCAGACAGTCATTGTTCCAACTACAATGCTCAAGCCCGCTGAAGGTCTCACAATTATTAGTTGTACAACGCAAGGCCAAGTCATCGAATGTGTAACTAGAATAGTACCAGCTCACGGTACAATCACAGTTGTAACGTATATTCCCGCCATTGTCTTGATACCAACAACTATCACTTCCCAAATCACATCCTATAACACCATAACAGAAACTGAAACTGCAAGAAGAGAAGAACTATCAACAAGAACAAGAACTGAGATCCTCACTCTCTCTCTAGAAAACGTCTATACATTATTGTACACTTCTGAAGAGGAACCACCACCTGCTCTCACAGAAGAATTTAACATCAACACAATGGTTACAAATACTTTCTTCTGGGGAGTTATCGCTGCTCTGCTTTTTCTAGTAGCAGCTCTTGTAATCCGTTTTCAAAGATCCAAACCGAGCGCTCCAAGAGACATTAATGAAGTATATTGCATCGATTGTGGAGAGCCTATTCCTCTCCATACCGAGTACTGCCCGAAATGTGGAGCTGCCCAAAACTAGCTAATAATCTTTCACAATCTATTGTAAAACCAAAAAAAACTAAAGTGTTTGTAGGTACCATGATGCGCACACACACACGAAAAAATAGAAGTAAGGGGAAGAATCCCCTAAGACCCCTCTTTAAAAACAATTTTATTGGTTTATTTTCTTCCCCTAATCTATCAGTTTTTCAGCTTCTTCTACAGGAACAGCCACCATCGACTCAGAGCTTGCGAGGTCGCCAAACTGCATAGCTACCTTCATATGGGACTTCTCATCAGGGCAATCTGACACTAGAACTGCATCGTATCTGCCGAGGGTAAAATACATCCCGACAGTTTTTGCTTCTGCTTTCTCCCACTCTTTCATCCCTGCCTTTATTCTATCCATATCCATTTTTGATAGTTTTTTCCTTAACTTTATCAAGGTGATAAAAAGCATATTATCACCTCCTTTTCATAGTTATCTTACATATCATGGTTTCAATAATGTTCATTATTCAACACCACGGGCATACAATAGTCTAAAAAACATATTATAAATTTGGCTATCTTACCATTAAATTTTATGTGTGTGCCATGGTACGAGCAACATAATTTAAATGATTATATGTTTGATCAAATTTACACAATTTAAAACGTTAAACGCGATTTTCGTTTAATTATGATGCTCCTTTTTTTACTGATACTATCACCTAAAAATGTGCTACCTAACGAAACATCTTTTACAGTGAATTACTCTAATTCAATTCGTAATAATTCACCATTCTTTGTCTTTTTGAAGATTGTTGCTTCCCCTAAAATTTTACCAAAAACATTCACTCCACTTGCAGCAGCAGGTTTATCTCCTGTACTCGCAGGTGTTTTACCGAAGAAGATGCAAATGGCGCGGCCTGGAGGCCAATATGCTATATCACCTATTTCTACTTCGATTTGAGAATTCTCTTCTTCTACGGTTACTTGTGAAGAGTCTGAGTAAACCTCATCACCCCATCTGTTAACTGTTAAATCTAAAGGTAATGCTTTTATGATTGCATCCGCTGTAACTGGGTTCTTTTCACGCGTTATCTCCGCTGGAATAGAATCGGTTGATTTCGTATAGATCTTAATTTTCACATTCAATGTAATCGAAAGATATACATTACTAAATGGTTTTAAAGTTTTTTCATTTATCTTTCTTCTTTAAGTTATTGAGATTTAGAAAATTATTGTCATTGATTTTAGGATCTATTTATTTTATTACGCGTTTGATATCTATTTCTAATATATCGGTTGCGCCATTTTTCTTTAGAAGCGGTATCAGTTTTAGAACATCATCATCTCGTATCGCCACTTCTAATGCGTAGCCTCCATTATCTTCTCCGAAGAGTTTAGATAGTGTTGGACTCTTCATAGCTGGAAGGTTTGAGATGACTTTCTTTAGATTAGCTTCAGATACGTTCATTTTTAATAGTCGCATATGTTGAGCATCTAGTGCTCCTTTTACCAAGGTTAGGAAGTCGTCGATTTTTACTCGTTTCATTTTATCTTCAAAAGAATGGTAATTTGCAATAATCCTTGCTGTTGAAGAGAATAGAGTATCTATAATCTCCCAGCCGTTGTCCCGAAGTGTGGATCCTGTTTGGGTGCAATCCACAATCATATCTGCTACATTAATGAATGTTTCTGTAGC
The DNA here is from genome assembly GCA_964489085.1 of uncultured Candidatus Bathyarchaeia archaeon. Lineage (GTDB taxonomy): Archaea > Thermoproteota > Bathyarchaeia > 40CM-2-53-6 > DTGE01 > CAZAXO01. The sequence goes on along the minus strand of CAZAXO010000144.1, from coordinate 3,454 downwards.
TCCATATGAGGTGATAAATCGATAGGGAAAATTCGTTAACTTTTTCCTACAATATTTCTTTGCTATATTTTCGTATTCTGATACAACGATCATCTTCTCCTTTCCCTCTGATCGCATCTTCTTCAGCAAGAGGCTAAGTAACTTGTTTTTATCTGTTGGTTGAGTTCGAGGGTAAATAGATTGTGGTACAGCTGCAACAATAGAGACGGCGCCTACATCGAGATCTAACAATTCCTTTACCTGTATATTTGTTTCTTTTATCCAATCTAAACCTGTGATTCCTAGATCGTATACTCCTTCTTCTACAAGTGGTCCAATATTCTGTGCTCGATGTATTCGTAATTGAATCTCAGGGTCAGCGCATCTGATGAAGTATGAACGTTGGCTTTCAATTTTCGGCTTATACCCTGCTAAATCTAAAATAGAGAAGACTGTTTCCTGAAGATGCCCTTTCGGCAACGCGATATCCAACTTCATGTTTTGATGCTCCATTTATTTGTGCAAGGTGATGTTTTAAGTCAGTTGTAGTGGATGATCATCCTTTATAACGTTTTCCCACATTTTTCCCACTTTCTCGTATCATTATACCCTAAAAAAATAACTCAATAGTTAATTAATAAATAATTTAGTACTTATTCTTATAACATTAATCTTCGCAATGAGGCAATTTAGGGGGTATCAGATATTCATCCATTATTCTTAGGAGTAGATATCGGAACAACAAATGTTCGTTCCATTATCTTTAATCAAAAGGGAGAAGTAGTTGGACAAGCTTCTCGCACGATCAAATTGTATAGACCACAACCTGAAATGGCTGAGGAAGATCCTGAGGAAATCTGGAAAGCCGTTCTTGACACACTTAGAACATCCATAAGATCTTCAAACATTATTGCTGAAGATATTTCAGCAATTAGTTTTAGCGCGCAGATGCATGGAGTGATTATCATAGATAAAAAAGGAAAACCGTTAACACAATTACTTATCTGGTCTGATCGTAGAGCAGACATTCAAACAGCGAAGTTAAAGAAGATTATAGATCCTTATGAGGTATACCGTCGAACAGGATGTCCCTTATTATCCATCTATCCCCTCGTTAAGATACTGTGGATAAAAGAGAAAATGCCAGTTAAGTTTCATCGCTGTTATAAAATTTTATCCGCTAAAGACTATGTACTTTACAAATTGCTAGGTGAACCCTACCTTGATCATTCACAAGCTTCAGGCACACAACTTTTAAACATGCATAAGCTAGATTGGGATCCTCAGCTACTTAATGTACTCGAAATCGATTATGATATGCTTCCCACTTTAGTTACAGAAACAGAGATACTAGGAGAATCAACAAAAGAAACTGCAAGACGAACTGGATTAAAAAAGGGGACACCATTAATAGCAGGCGCTTCAGATGGTGCATCAAGTAATCTTGGTCTTGGAGCCGTTGGAAAAAATATTGCAGCGGTAAATATTGGTACCAGTGGAGCAATGCGAATAACAGTTGATAAACCGTTCATAGACACTCATAAAGATGCGCGATTTTTCTGTTATTATACTACTCTTCAAAAGTGGCTTGTAGGTGGTGCTATCAGCAATGCCGGAATTATTCTACACTGGTTTAGAGATACGTTTGGACAAGAAGAGATTGATGCAGCAAAAAAACTTGGTGTCGATCCGTATCAAGTTATCTTAGAAAGTGCTGGCGCTGTTAAGCCTGGTACTGAGGGATTGTTTATGTTACCTTTCTTCTCTGGAGAACGTTTTCCGATTCGTGATGCGAAAGCTCGAGGAGTACTATTTGGTTTAACGTTATCACATCGTAAAGCCCATATCGCAAGAACAATAGTGGAAAGTGTTGTGTATACACTACGGTGGATTATGGAGACTTTGGAGGAGCAGGGATTAACCATTAATGAGATTAGAAGTGGTGGTGGAGGAGCACGATCAAGTATTTGGAGGCAGATACAAGCGGATATCTTCGGAAAACCAGTCGTGTATACTCAAGTTGAGGAGGCTTCCGCCTTAGGTGCAGCTATGTTAGGTGCAATCAGTCAAGGAATTTATAAAGATTTACATGATGCTTCTGATAATATGGTGAAAATTGCTGGTCTTCATAAGCCGAATCAAGCATACCATAAAAAATATCTTAAAATTCATAGTATGTATAAGGAATTGTATCAAGTCGCCACGAAATTCTATGAGGACCTTTCAAGAATGTAAGATAAACTAGCTAGCGGGTATTGCTACTGTTTAACAGGGTGGCCGCCGAATTTCTGTCTCATAACAGCAAGCACTTTATCTGAAAAAGAGTCTGTATCTCGGGAGCGAAGGCGTTGCAGAAGTGACAGAGATATCACTGGTGCAGCTACATCTAAGTCGATAGCCTCAAATACGCTCCATCTACCTTCTCCAGAATCGGAAACAAAGGGTTTTACATTCTTCAGTTCCGGGTTCTCTTTTAAGGCTTCAGCAGTTAAATCTAGAAGCCACGATCGTATAACACTACCAAATCTCCAAATCTGTGATATCTGATGCAGATCTAAATGAAATTGTTCTTTTTTCTTCATGAGAGCGAATCCTTCAGCATATGCTTGCATTATTCCATATTCAATACCGTTATGCACCATCTTCACAAAATGACCTGCACCATTTGATCCGACGTAGCCCCATCCTTTATCATGAGCAGGCGCTAATGTCTCAAAGATAGGACGAAGATATTCCACTGTCTCTTTCTCGCCTCCAACCATCATACTATACCCTTCAGAAAGCCCCCAGATTCCACCGCTGGTTCCAACATCAACGAATTGGATGCCCTTTTCCTTCAACAGGATAGTACGGCGTATCGTATCGGTGTACTTTGAGTTTCCCCCATCTATGATGATGTCTCCTTTTTTTAATTGTGGAAGTAACCTGTGAAGGGTCTCATCGATAGGATCGCCTGCTGGGATCATAAGCCATAAAATTCGTGGTGAACCTACTTTTTGTGTTAATTCATCTAAAGAATATGCGCCGATGACTCCTTTATCTGCTGCTCGGTTAACCGTTTCTTCATGTCGAGCGTATCCAATGACTGTATGGCCTCCTTGTATCAACCTTACAGCCATATTCAATCCCATACGTCCTAATCCAATAATTCCTAACTTCATTCCATTTTCCTCCTATAAACTTCATATCTTATCTATCAATTCAAGCAGCCGTTTAAGTCCGGCTACTGGATTTTTCTGTAAGTTAATTCGTAGCACTTTTCTTTTTAGGTTACTTAATGCTTGGTAATCACCTAAATATTGAGCTTGGATAAGAGATCCAAAGGTGTAGTTCGTCTCAGGAATAGCTAAATCTTGTATTGGTTCATCTACGAGTTGAAGAAAGAGTCCTGTGTTAGGGCCACCTTTATGAAGTTGCCCTGTTGAATGTAAGAAGCTTGGTCCGTAGCCATATGTCGTAGCTAACTGTGTGTTAT
>CAZAXO010000143.1:0-6154 GCA_964489085.1 uncultured Candidatus Bathyarchaeia archaeon | reverse complement strand
ACCATAGTATGAGGTAAAGAATGTTTCCTTAAATCATCAAAGTCTTCAACACCCTTTGGCATACTCAGGGTAGGTCTAAACTTGCAGAAGAACCCTTTACCTCCATATAATACATAACCCACTTGAGGCGGTAAACGGTACAGCATGCGAGTCTTAGCGCTATCCCCCACCATCGTATAGTAATGCTGGAGCTCTGACTCCATAATCTTCACTACAATTCGAAGGTTTGCCTGTGTTAAGAGACCGCCTAGATCTTTGATTGCTTGAGTTGCCATAACAACACCGATTCCTTTTCCTCTTCCCTCCTTCACTAATGCTTCGAGAGCTAATGAAGGACTTCGAGGCTTCCCGGGCTCGTAATACCGGTGAACTTCATCAACAAAAACTAGGACTCGCAACTTATCACTGTGCGGTAACCCCGTAGCATAGTTGGCCAGTTTCCTCAATATAAACCGTGAAATCATCAACTTCACCTCATCACTATATTCGGTACTGCTCAAGTCAAAGATGGAGAGTTTATCAGATAACAAGGAGTCGATTGTAGACCCCTCCTTCGCCATCAAATTACGATAGGAATACAATCTATCCAATTTATCTCCAATCTTCTTGCCATGCGACACTTCTCTAGCCTCTTCAATGAAATCCTCAAAATCCACGTCCATACTGTTCCTCCAAGCTTCAAGTAGCACCTTCCGAAAATCCTCACGCAACCTACGTTCATCGATCAACTCACATAATGAGAGAGATGCTTGGTCAGCAATCTCAACGAGGCGATCATCTGGGACGTTAGGGCGTTCCAGTATGTTAACTTCAAACTTTATTCCTTTATTATCAAGCGTGTATATCTTTGCAAAGTCATAGGCCGCTCCACGATGCAGTCCATACCTCTTCTCCTTGGAAGCCTCACGATTGGGTTTAATCATCCCAGTTAACTGGCCTACCGGATCAATTATAACCGTTGGAACATGTAAGGAGGTTGATTCGACTATAATCTGGCCAACCCTAGTCTTTCCTCCTCCTGTGGATCCAGTTATGAGGACGTGTCTACGTAGATCATCGATGTCGATTATGAAGGGGTAATCTGTAAGTTCGATTCCCTCCTCTCGTGGAATAGCTAAGAAACCAAAGAAGACGGGTCTTTCACACTTCCCTAATTGTACTAGGTCTTTAAGTTTTTCAGGGCTTTCCACGACTGTTTCAACTTGTCTGTAAAAAGATGCTACCGCCTCAGCAACTGCAGAGGAGGAATCTTCAGAGTACCCTGAACGGTGAATTGGAGTAGCAAGTCGAGCATTAACCATATCTTCGATCTTTCGAGCAAAATTATTGAGTATCGGTATATTCTTGTAGAGTTTCTGGATGCTTGGATGGAAGAGGCCGCAATATTCAGCGTATAAGACGTAGAATGGCTCCTGTATATCTTCTATCCAGAGACTCTGTTGATGGGCCCTCGATTTAACGCTTAGTTCATCAATTTTTTTAAGCTCGTTCTCAACTTCACGTAAGGTTTTAACTAGGCTTTCATCAGAGCACATATGGATCTGTGTATACACTGTCCATAGTAGGGCTACACCGTATCCCTTCTCAGCCCACTCGCGAAGAATACTCGTCCCAACCTTTAACTGCTTATCGTATTTAGAAAGCTCTTCCCTGAGTTTGGCTCTATTCTTCAAAGCCTTCTCCAGTTCCGATACTACCAGATCATGTGTCCCTGCTCTTTTTAGGAGGTGTAATTGGTCACTCATCACCTCCTCTGTGTGTCCATTAATCCCTTCTAACACATCGTTTCTCTGCTCTGATTTCGTCAGGTACTCTTGAAGGTGGAGAGAGTGTTTGAAGTTGCTAACTGCGATACGGGGTGTAATATCGCTGATATAGTAGGTCTGTAGATGTAATTCAGAGACATTTTGTTTGAGATACTCCATGAACTTGGTTATCTCTTGGAGGCGAGAGTATAGTGCGGCATCGCCTCTGGTCTCCATTCCTTTTATGTAGAAGTGTTTTGAGGCCTTTAGCCAATAATAGTCGTTGATCTTTCCAATGCTGAGCGTGAAGTTTCTTTCTGGGTTGAAGTAGATCGAACAGGGAATCTGTTTGAATTCTAGAATCTCTTTATAACCATAATCTTTAACCTTCAATCTTGTTCCTCTACAACTAACGAGTACTGGACTCTGATTTTCAAATAATCACTTGCGCATGGTAATCTCTGCTGGTGCGACAATTAGTCGTCTGTCATTTTCGTATCGAACGATTACGTAGTCTTCATTTTTTAAGTTCATTTTCTCGCTTATCTCTTTTGGAATCGTTATACGTTTACTGCCATTCTGTGCTGAAACTACCTTGACTAGTTTCTCTAGTTTATCCATGATCATCTACCTTTTAATGATTGACAAAATGTACTTTTACCAAAAGCTTAAAAGGATATCGGTAAATAGTATTAGTTGTGTCCAAATTGGACAATGAAGAAGACGACTATATAAGAGCGCTTCGAGAGAAACGGAGGAAATCTGTTTCAGGTGACGTCTTTGAGAAGATGGAGTTCCGTAGACCTCTTGGAGATTCTCAGATAATAGAAAAATTTTCAACTCCTGAAGGTGAGGAAATCTATACTGTAAAACGAAAGGTGACTGTTGACCGTTATACATTACGTCAAAAACATGAAGTCACCTATATCACCGGTAAGTGTTCATGCGAGTTTCCCATAACGGGTGAAATGTGGGTTTCTGACCTGATACAGCCATGTACTATATGTGGAAGGAGGACTTGTCCAAAATGTAGAGCGAATACTGATCGGGAATATATAAAGCCAAGTGTTAGAGGTCAAAGTGTATGTAAGAAGTGTTGGAATACTATGGCAGAAAAAATGATAATCACCTGTCCAGGTTGTTTACAGCCACTAAAAGAATGCGATGAGATTAAAATCTGTGTTCTATGTGGTAAGAGTATTTGTAATAGCTGTGGGATACGTTTAGATACTAAGTCAAATGCTTTAAGCTGTGATCACTGCTACCGCAGAAATTATTATCGATCTGAGGCTGAGGTCAAAGCTGATGAAATTATGAATAATATAGTTAGTAATTGGATTTAACTAGAAATATGTGAAATTATAGTAAGGGAGATTAAGAGATTATGGATAGAAATAATTTTAGAAGGAATCCATTTGGAAGTAAAAGCACACTTGAAGACGATATGGACAGAACGATTACTGAACTCTTAAGTAAAGCCGTCGCTAGAAAAGCTACTAGGATAATTAAGACTGTGGATGAGGAGACGAAAGAAGAGTACGAGGTTAAAATGGACTCAGGTGAGCCAATAATTGTTAAAACAATTCAATCCACGAAGAGGGAGTGCGCTATTTGTGGACGCAAAGTTACTCAGATTTTCGAGTGTAAAGCTCCGGGATGCGGAGCTCTAGTTTGCGGTAAACATAAAAGGACTTCTGCTTCTTTTACAGGTGGTTACAAGACGATTTGTTTATCATGCAATGAATCTGTTTTAGAAGAAATTAAGATTGATGCGGAAGCGATGGAGCGAAGCCATCGCCATAGTATAAATATGAATAGATAGTAGATTATCGTATGGATCGATTACCTTTATATAAAATTCGCGCTAATTTTTTCCCTTTACTAGTTAACCTTACACCTTTGTTCGGTCTGTATTTGATATATTGTTTCTCTTCTAAATTTTTGATTAAATGCCAAGTGGGAACACAGCTCTCACATATCGGGACGTAAGCGTATGGATTAACTTCTCTTTCAATGTACAGAGTGTCTTTTACCGGTTTACAGCAGCTATAACATTTAATCTTATTTTGATACGACATAAGATCACGGTTGAATCAATAGAGCCTCAAAGAGTTTAATCATTAGTCACCTGTATCTTCAAGGCTCTTCTCTGTGCTTCATTTTCTATGTAATCCAACAGTTCTTGAATCGAGTTGAAAGATATTTGTCTCTTCATAGTCTTATTTTGAATTTGTAAGCTTAAATAATTGATTCTTGAGTGTAAAAAAGAGAGGTTTTTATTGACTCTACTATGTGTTTTGAGGTTTTTGAGCTAAGATCTCTTCGACACGTTTTTGGATCATCTGTTCTATAACTTCTGGTGATAACATTCGTAGTAATTCTCTCTCTTTCCTGTCATCTTCCATCGCTGTTTTTAGGTCTAGTGGTCTTCCACAGTTAGTGCATCGATGATTTTCTGGGGAGTTATCAAATTTACAGATGGAGCAGTGTTTTATTCTTCTATCTTTCTCTTGTTCCTTCTCTGATTCTGAGATGTCCTTGCCTGCAAGCTTAAACAATGCAGTATCAACATCTCTTCCTGATAGATGCACGTATATAGCAGCCATATTGGATGCTTGTGTCCACCCGAAATACTCTTTCATTTGGGCTTCGGTTAGATGTTTAGCTAGAAAGGTTGCACGTGAATGTCTGAAGAGATGAGGATTTACGTGTTTATTTAACTGAGCTTTTCTAGCTGTTTTTTTTAGCATGTATGCTATACTCTCATAACTTAGCTGTTTACTATGGTTTTTGCTTCCAATGCTTACAAAGAGGAAGGCGTTGGGATCTGTCTTTGCAGGATGGTGATCGATCCAGTTTAGAAGTCTTGGTACAGAGTGGATTATTCGAACTCTTCTTTGCCCGGTTTTACCGTCAACGATGATGACAGCGCCGTTTTCATCGATTTTAACATGTTTATTCTGTAGTGTAAGAAGCTCTCCTATTCTGCAGCCTGAATCGTAGAGGATAGAGATGAATGCTTTATCTCGCACATTATTGGCAGAATCGACAAGTTTATTCACGTCCTCATGTGTGAGAAGTTCTTCTGGCAACCGTACTTTCCCATTGGTGCGTCTTGGTTTAATCCATGCTACTTTGTGCGGATATGTTTCTCCGCTGCCTTCAAGCCATTTCCAGAAAGTTTTGATCGCTGTTAAATGATCTTCGATGGTACGTGGTTTGAATGGGCTTTCATTAATCTTTTTCACGAGTACTTCAATATCTTGTTTCATCATTTTATTGAAGTCTTTCTCGGTGTATCGTGCGATATTCCAGAATCGATTCATGTAGAAGAGTATTCGATGATTTGACAGGCCCTGGAGGCTGCAATGGTCACAAAACTTGAAGATGAGCTGTTTATTTACTTCTGAGATTTCGTTACTTGACTTGATTTTTTGGATGACTGATTCTGTTCTGCCTTTGATGTCGTAGATATTCTCTTTCACTATATTTTTTTGGTTTTTTATCTTTAAGTTCTTTTCGGTCACGATTCAATTCTCAGAATTGGTGCGGGGGGTGGGATTCGAACCCACGAACCCCTACGGGACAGGCGCCTATTACCAGAGATTTCTCTACAGGCCTGCGCCTTTGACCTGACTTGGCAACCCCCGCTACGTGTCTTAATAAATTCAAGAGCATCTTGAGTAATTGATAAATCTTCCCTCAACAAGTTCAGATTAGATAGGTGTAAATATAATGGTTGTAGTATCCGAAGAACTTCATTTTAAAACAAAAGGTGAACTTGAGATAAAAGATATCACGGACTCCGTTCAAAGAGTCTTATTAAATTCTAATTTAAAAGATGGTATCATTACCGTATTTGTTCCTGGGTCAACAGGATCACTGACTACTATAGAATATGAACCTGGACTATTAAACGATCTCCCCAGAGCATTAGAAGTTATTGCTCCGACAAATATTCCCTATGATCATAATGAGCGTTGGCATGATGGTAATGGGCGTTCTCATGTCCGAGCCTCGATGCTAGGGCCTAGCCTTACAATACCGTTTATTAAAGGAAAACTTACGTTAGGTACATGGCAGCAAATAATATTCTTAGAACTCGACGTAAGACCTCGAACACGTCATCTAATTCTACAGATGATAGGAGAATAAAAAGCTACTTTCAAGTAAATACTTGAAAACCTTCAAATAATATCACACTAAGAACATAGAAATCTTAATACTTCGTACTTCTACTCGGTAAGTCCGTTTAATTGATTTATTTAAACCTTTTACATCTCACACAATGTAATCGATACTTATCATCTTTTTACTTTGTATTTCATTGATTTTTAAAGTTCTATCATATTAAAGTAACCTATACCAAATCGACTAGTATTAGGTCTATAAACTGCGAGATTGCAATC
>CAZAXO010000142.1:0-6193 GCA_964489085.1 uncultured Candidatus Bathyarchaeia archaeon | reverse complement strand
GATTTGAATATATCGATAACTATTCATAATCTTAAAATAATCTGAATATAATAAAAGTATCAGATGTTTATTTAGGGAAATATTTTAAAAGGAATGATAAAATATGTAAAGTTATGAAATTGGATTGAGTCTAAATATCACTCTCAATATTATACTTTACTTTCAATTATCCTTCTCATTATAATAATATAATTATTTCATTCCTATTTCTAAAAGTTTCGATTTCTAAGGGAATAAAAAATTTGTATCTAGTACGAGTCGTAATAATGTAATAACAATGTTAGACTTCAAATGTTTACCTTATCACTAAATATATATAATGTAGTATATTCATATGCTTCATCTACTCAACCTAAACTAAATCTTCTGTATACCACTTGAAACACTCCAGCTTGATAGCTTCTCATGGTTTTCTAAATATCTTTTATCCATGAGGAAGAAACTGCACCAATCATCTTTATGTCTTATTCCTCTTCCAATGGCTTGGTTAGCTGCCTTAAAAGCATCCATAACATACCATTGTTCTCCTAAGCCGGGTTCCTTTCGGTTAAAATAAGCTTTCTGGGCCTTTACTCTTGGGTTCTTAGGGGGAGCATATGGTACACCAACCAATATTATTCCCCTGGCCTCTTCATTTGGAAAGTTGGAACCCTCAGCATTTCTTCCTCTAAATACGCCGCATAAAACTGCCCCTTGCATTTTAGCCATCTTCTTGTATTCCTTAACCACTTTCTCGTTATCTCGCTTATCTCCCTCAACAAACACTCTTTTCCCAGCAGCGAATAGTAAGCCATCTAACTGTTCTATTAATCCCATCATTTGCCACTTCTCAAGAGATTGATACATATATTCTTTCGATACGAAAAAAATCAAGGTTCCATTAGGTATATCCTCGAGTATCTTAACAATTTTTTCTCCATATTGTTCTAACTTACCTTCGCCTCTCTCGGAAAATATAGTAGAAACTGATGAATCTATAAGAAGCCGAATATTCTCGGGTTTAGCTATAGTAGAATAGGTCCGAATCTCTGCATTAGGTAACCCGAGGATATTCTTGAATAAGTTTAATGGAGGTAATGTACCGGACATAACTAAGACGCCATTAACTTTCTCCACTACAGGTTTTATCGCAAGACTTGGATCTAGACATCGATATTCTATCATATTCAAGCCGCTGCTTGACTTGTGATAGATGGCTACATAAGATTCTTTAGAGCTAGCATTAACGAGTGAGAGAAATCTTAAGATACCATTTAAAGAGCAGGCAGTATATTTTCCTTGATTAAATTTTTTAATCCTAATCTCTTCAACGATGTCTGAATACGATCTCTCAAGAGAAGAGAGTGAATCCACTTTAAGAACATCCATTAGGTCTTGGTACAGAGACTCTCCTGACTTAACAACTGGTTCATCGCTGACTATGTTCTCTTCTAAATAATCTTTAAGAATGCCTAAAAAGTCTATGGTTTTACCTAAGGTTGATAACTCCTTCTTTGCTTGATTCAGTGACTTATCGGATAAAGTATCGCTCAAAATATCTAAGGCGATATCATCGGCATTATGGGCTTCATCGAAAACCAAAGTTCTACCATTTAATTTCAGGTCAATACTCTTTCTAATTATCGGATCGAAGACATATTGGTAGGGTGCCACAATGACGCTAAAGGTTTCAACCGCTTTCCTAGCTAAGAAATATGGACATATATTATTATTTTTTCCATATTCTATCAACTCTTTTTTTGATAGAATAAGAGGAAGCTCGGATGGAAGGTTATTAATATCCCATTGATAATTACATTTTTTATTCTTCTGAAGAACTCTACAAAACTCTAGGCGATCAATAGTTTCTTCTAGATTATCACTAGTTTTAAGTTTGCTATATCTGTCATTTATACATAATAGATCTCTGCTTGCTAAATGAACAGAACGATAGGTTATACCCACTTTCTTATTTATTTTTTCTATCTCATTAATGACTTGTCGGGCCTGATCATGAGTCCTTGTAACATAGATGATCCTTCGATCTAAATATAGAAGTGAATATAGAGCGCAAATTGTTTTTCCGAATCCATTACAGGCCTCAGCTATCAATATTCCACCATTTCCAGTAATGTTCTTTATATCCCTCACAAACTCTTGTTGTTGAGGGTATAAGTGATAGGGTGAATTATGAGGGAAGACCCCTTGAATGTTTTTTTTCTCATCTAATACTTGTTTTGTTGGGGCATCTTGGTGTTCGTTTGACCATTTCATAATTTTTGTGCGATATTCCTCTCCTCTGATCCCTTTTTGTTTTAGTTCTTCAACGAATTTAGCAAATTCAGCCTGTTTTTTTGTAATTTTCTTCCTTCCATAATTCAGCGAATATTCACCATCCATCCAAAATAACTAAAAATTTTATGCTATTATAATAATCATGAAATATATTATATTATACTAATGCAAAATCTTAAAATATATTGAAAATTATTTTTATTATCATTCAGCAATTTTTATAAATAAACTAGGGAACTAAACTAGAAGTCTAAAATCAACCTCTTGTACAAGAAATAAATTGATAGAATCATATGAATCGTTCGAATCATTCGTCGAATCACACAGAATCATTCGATATAGTTCTTGCTCATAACTTCTCATATAATCCTCGTCTTACTCGTCGAACATAACCGAGCTTCTCGAGTTTTCTTAAATGCTCTGTAGCGGTATTATTTTTAATACCTAATATTTGAGCTAACTGTTTAGGAGTTGTTCTCTTTCTACTATTGAATATAATTAGCACTTGTCTTAATCTCAAACTATCTATAGCTTGCTTTACGTGAAGTTCGGCTTCCTCGGTCAAACTCGGTTTGATACTCAGCTTATTCGGCTCAATACTCGACTTCTTCGTCGAGGATCGTAGAGCTTCGTAGAATTCTTCGAGCTTGCTGATTATTAACTCACTTTTGTCCAATTTAGTAATGGACTCATCGAAGTAATCTCGATATAGCATATTATTCTCCATTCTTATGATGCGATCTCGAACATCTTTTAGTCCAACTTTAATATCTCCTAGAGAGTTACCGATGGAGAATGAAGGTTTATGAATCGGCTCGACTTCCCGCGAAATAATTTTAGAATTATTTTTACCTGCAATTCCAAGTTTCTTCTTGAATAATGTAAGTAAACTCATGATTTCCCCTTGGATTTTTTAATAAGGATTCTCACACATAATATTCATTATTTGGTTTCATAACTACTTATAGACAATCTATTTTTTGATTGTGAAAAACGTACTTTTCACTACCTCGATATCTCTAATCTTAGTTGAGTCTGAAAATGCGCCACTTGGGTACAAATTCTTCTTATGAAAAGAAAAAATCTGTTTTATACGTTAAAGAAATTGTTTAAAGCTTCTTTTATCTCTCAGCGAATACGAAAACGAGTTACTGTTATTAATAACGAGCCAAATTCTTTCTTTTATCTATAAATGGCCTTTTTAAGCTTCAAATACTTCCTATAGTAATTGAAAAAGTTCATCTAATATTTGTTATATGAAAATGGTATCGAAACTCTCACTCTATTTCTACTAGTAGATTTGGCTCTATCGACGCGTTAAATATCTTTAAACTCTCAATTCTAACGTTAACTTAAATTTATCTTAAATTAAAAATTCATTAGATATCATCATTACATTTGCAGCCCTATGAATTTACTTTGGGATGAAATCATAGATCGGTTTCAAAGCACTGAAAACATATAATATGAAATCTAAGCATTCGTGTCTGTTGATTATGTATCCTGATGATTCAACATCATAACGTTTGGAGAAATTGATTGCAGGATACGATGTATTTTCTATTGTTTCTATCAGTTGATCCAGTAACTGGGCCGTTATTGAAGAAGTTTTTATGTCGAGTATTTTGTTGTATATGGTATAGCCGGGCATGGGCCTCCCGTGCCTTGCTCTACTAGTCCTTGAAAAGAGTTCAATATTGAATTCAAAATCTTTTATAAGCGAATGAAATTTTTTCCTATTATTTCTAAGCTTGACAAGAAAATTGTCCACTAGATTTGTAGTAGGTATTTGAATGAAGACTGAAAAAAACCAAGCGGCTATTCCAATAGAAAAATGTGAACAGTTTGTTTGTTTTGTACCTTTGAATATGTTCAATCCCGCATAATTTTTTCCTACTTTCTGCGTTTTTATCTTATGGTCTTCTAAGAAGGGCGCTTTATTAGGGATGGATTTCTCTATATCCTCGCTGAGTTTTTCAAGTTTTTTTCTAACCACATATTTCTTCCAATTTTGGTGGTCTAAAAAGTAAGTGAAATCATCTTCATTGAAACCTGTTAAAGACTCAAAACTCTTTCTAATGTCCTTTATAATATCTTCTGTTAGGTCGATTCTGAGAGATATAGCTGGCTTAACTATTTCTTCACATGGGTCCATCAATTCCCTTCCAATGACCTTAAGTATGCCAATTCCTCTCTTCTTACAAATCTCCTCAACATTTCTTCTTTTCTCTTCGTTAGTTTTATAGTTCCATTCATTATGAGGGAAAGCTATATATGCCTTTGAACAAGCCATTTGATACATTTCGGCTTGTGAAATAGCAGCCAAGGCATGATCAAGAGAGAGTTTCGCCTCAACAGCTATTAACTCCTTTTTTTTCTTGTTATATGCAGCAACATCAATTACCCAGCCTTTCAACATCTTAAAACTAGCTTGAGAAACTGTTCTATATCCTTTGGAACTAAAAAATTCCGTCAAAATTGGATACATTTCTGATTCGTTTGAAAAAGACATACCTACCAACTCACATTTTTTTCGTATATAAAACTGATTTAATAGTAAGTTAAATAATAAGCCTTGGATCGAATCAGCAACTGACAATCTAAATTTAAGGTAGAACAGTTAGCTCTAGAATAATGAAAATTTAAGTGCACGTTTCTAGTCATACTCCATAATTAACATCCAGCTTATCTTCTGAATTCAATTTACATATAATTCTCATTAGGCGAAAGTAATAGTTTATCTGAGATCGATTCTCACTTTAACATTGAACAAACAACGCATTATTCAAGCAAAAAACTCTGAATCTTCATTGTCTTGGAATTCTTCCTCGATCAGCGGTTGCTCATCAATGGTGAATGTTTCTCCTTCTTCAAATATAGATTCCTCTTCGAACATCGGATTATCCTCCATAAACTTAGATTTAAAGCCTTCAGCTTCCTCCTCACCAAACCTGTATCCCTCGATCTCGTAACCGCCCTCACTACCCATCTCTTTACCCCCCAACTTAGCAGCCTTCTTAAAGAGCCACAATGCGGAAAAGAATACCGCCGCAACTAATGCTACACCTGCAGCGCCAAGCATCTTTACAATCTTCCCCGCCATACCTTTCGTCTTACCCTTCTCCTCCTCACTCCACAGATGTCTTGGCTTACCTTTTATCCCCCTGATAAATTGAAGACATTTAATGCAAAGGTATACCGTTGAATCGCCTTGAAATGATTCAGCCTCATCCTTACCAAGTTTAAAATTCTCAATGTGACTATCACAGAAAAAACCATTACAGATAGCACATTGTCTCGGTCTAAGTAAAGCCTTCTTACATACACCGCATCGATACATGTCACACCCTCCACACACTATGAAAACAGACAATAAAATAAACAAATGTGTGTCTGACAATACAGGATTGTCCGTGAATTGTCAGACAAAAGACAGACAATAAAAAACACTAAATCCAGCTTAGATTTTCAGATAAACGATGATTTACAGT
This sequence comes from uncultured Candidatus Bathyarchaeia archaeon, assembly GCA_964489085.1. Classification (GTDB taxonomy): domain Archaea; phylum Thermoproteota; class Bathyarchaeia; order 40CM-2-53-6; family DTGE01; genus CAZAXO01. The sequence continues at coordinate 428 of CAZAXO010000142.1, read as the reverse complement.
AATTTATTAATTGTCTGACAATAGTTTCAAATTGTATTCACTTCAAAAAAATTGAAAAAATCCCCCACCCAGAAGGCTTATTTTTTGGTGTTCTAAAACTAGCCATTTTCACGATCTTTTTAGGTCATTCAAAATACGTTTCGCTTTATTGGTGAGTCGAATAATCTTACGATTACCTGTCTTTATCAATTCGATATACTCTGCTGATTCAAGTTTATTAAGCAGTTTCAAAGTGGTCTCTCTACCCCTATCAATGGCAATTTGATATTGTCTGATACTTCTATACTCTTTACCTTTATCAAAAATTAGTTCAAGGGCTTGACGTTCTTCAAGCGTTAAAGGTAATGTTTCTTTCTGCTTCGTTTCTTTAGGTTCACTAAGCTTTTGATAGACATGTTCTTTAAACTCTTCAACCATAGTATGAGGTA